>JBIOIC010000162.1:0-5197 GCA_044449625.1 Gemmatimonadales bacterium
CTACGGCAAGTACAAGTTCGAAGAGGCGAAGGCGGCGCGCGCGGCTCGGAAGAAGCAGCACGTCATCCAGCTGAAGGAAGTGAAGTTCCGGCCCGGGATCGACGACCACGACTACGATTTCAAGGCCCGCCACGCGCGGGAGTTCCTGGGCGACGGGAACAAGGTCAAGGTCACGATGATGTACCGCGGCCGGCAGATGGCCCACATCGAGTTGGGCCGGGCGGTGCTGGACCGGCTGGCGGCGGAGTTGGCCGACATCGGCAAGGTGGAGCAGGACGCGCGCCTCGAAGGTCGCAACATGTCGATGGTGATCGGCCCGAAGTAAATAACGTGGGGGCGTCGTCCTCGACGCCCATCAATAGGGGGCGTCGCCCTCGACGCCCCAGGTCTAACGGAGATCGGAATGCCCAAGCAAAAGACGAAGCGCGCCGCGGCAAAGCGCTTCAAGCGGGTGGGAAATGGCAAGCTCAAGCGGGGCCACGCCAACCACACCCACATCCTGACGAAAAAGTCGCGCAAGCGGAAGAACAAGCTCAAGAAGGGCGCCTACGTGAGCTCCGCCGATTATCCGCGCGTCAACCGTCTTCTTCTGGCTTAAGGAGCTGCGACCATGCCTCGCGTCAAGAACGGCGTAGCCCACCACGCCCGCAAGAAGAAGATCATGAAGGCCGCCAAGGGCGGCTTCCAGGCCCGCAGCAAGCTGTACAAGGCGGCCAAGGAGAACGTCGAGCGGGGGATGAAGTATGCCTACCGCGATCGGCGCCGGAAGAAGGGTGATTTCCGTACCCTCTGGATCACCCGGATCAACGCCGCCGCCCGGATGCACGGGATGAGCTACAGCCGTTTCATGGCGGCGCTCAAGGCCGCCGGCGTCGAGGTCAATCGCAAGGTCCTCGCCGACCTCGCCGTGCGCGACGCCGAGGCGTTCGGCAAGATCGCCGAGCTCGCACTCGCCAAGGTGGAGGCGTAAGCCTCCGCTGGAAACGGGCGTGGATCCGCGCCCGGCTCGACCCAGGCACTCCCGTGGGGCCGTCCGCTTCCGGCGGCCGGCCCCACGCACGCATCACTCTCCCGCGGTATCGGTGACCATCCGATGACCGAACATCCGATCCTCGCGGCCTTGGCGCCGCGTCTGACCCAGGTTCCCTCCCTCGACGCCGCTCAGCTTGAGGCCGAGGAGACCGCCGTCTTGGGCCGGAAGAACGGGATCCTTTCCGGCCTCCTGAAGCAGCTTCCCGCCCTCGGCGAAGAGGAGCGGCGGCGCGTCGGTCAGGCGGCCAACTACCTCAAGGCCCAGTTCGAGGTCGCTTTCGGTGAGCGCCGCGGCGAGCTCGCCCGCGCGGTCGAACGTGCCGACGCCGAGGGCGTCGACCTGACGATGCCGGGGCGGGGCCGCTGGGTCGGCGGGGTTCATCCGGTCACCCAGGTGATGGACGAGATCCTCGGCATCTTCAAGGAAATGGGCTTCGTCCGCGTGGTCGGACCCGAGGCCGAGAGCGAGTGGCACAACTTCGAGGCGCTCAATTTCCCCGCCGACCACCCGGCGATGGACCAGCACGACACCTTCTATCTCGATACCGGGGACCGCCGGAGCACCGAGCACGACCGGCGCCGCGGCCGGAGCTCCGGGCTCTTCCCGGCCCAGGAACGCCGCAGTGTTCCCGATCGGCGCCGCCCCACCGAGGGCCAGTTCCTTCTCCGCACCCATACGTCGCCGGTGCAGATCCGGACGATGCTCCAGTACCAGCCGCCGATTCGCGCGGTGATGCCGGGGATCGTCTACCGGAAGGATCCGTTCGATCCCTCCCACGCCCCCGCCTTCCTCCAGCTTGAAGGACTCGCGGTGGATGAGGGGATCACCTTCGTCGACTTGAAGGCGACGCTGACCCACTTTGCGCGGCGCTTCTTCTCCTCCCGCACCAACGTGCGCTTCCGCCCCTCCTACTTCCCCTTCACCGAGCCCTCGGCCGAGATGGATGTCGAGTGCCAGCTCTGCGGCGGGGCGGGGTGCGCCGCCTGCAAGGGAACGGGATGGATGGAGATCCTCGGCTGCGGGATGGTGCATCCCCACGTGCTCCGCAACTGCGAGGTCGATCCTGAGCGCTACACCGGTTTCGCCTTCGGGATGGGGCCGCAGCGGATGGCGATGCAGCGCTACGGATTGACCGACATCCGCCTGCTCTACTCGGGCGACATGCGTTTTCTCTCCCAGTTCAGCCTCTGAGATGAAACTCTCCCGGAAATGGCTGGAGGCCTTCCTTCGCCGGCCCCTCGACACTCAGGACACGGTGCGCCGACTCGCGATGCTCGGCGCCCCGGTCGACCAGATTGAACCGCTCCACGGCGATCTCGCCCAGGTGGTGGTGGCGCGGGTGGACGAGGTGCGCCCCCACCCGAATGCGGACCGGCTGCGGCTCTGCGTGGTGGATGACGGCTCGCCCACCCGGCTGCACGTCGTCTGCGGGGCCTCCAACGTGACGGCGGGGGAGCTCTATCCCTTTGCCCGGGTCGGGACGACCCTTCCCGGCGGCGTCACCCTCGAACGGCGGAAGATCCGCGGCGAATACTCCGAGGGGATGCTCTGCTCCGCCCGCGAACTCGGCCTGGGCCAGGACCACGACGGGATACTCACGCTCGACCTCGACGTGGCGCCGGGCACCCCGTTCCTCGACGCGATGCCGATCCGCGATGACCGCTTCGTCATCGACGTGACCCCGAATCGTCCCGATCTCCTCGGCCACAAGGGAGTGGCGCGGGAGCTCGCCGCGAGCCTCGGCATCCCGTTCCGGCTCCCCGAGATTCCCGGCAGTCCCCTCGGTGACGTCCCGCCCGCGGTCCGGAGCGACGGCGCCCCGGTGACGCTCGACGGGGTGCGGGTGGCGCTGGAAGACCGGGTCGGCTGCCATCGGCTGATGGCGGCAGTGGTGCGGGGGATCACGGTCGGACCTTCGCCGGCCTGGCTGGTCGAGCGGGTCACCGCCGCCGGGATGCGGAGCATCAACAACGTGGTTGACGTCACCAACTACGTGCTGCTTGAACTCAATCAGCCGATGCACGCCTACGATCTGGCCAAGCTCCAGGGGCCGACTCTCTGGGTGCGGCGGGCGCGGATGGCGGAGACCGTCATCACCCTGGACGATGAGGCGCGGCTCCTGGAGCCCCACATGACCGTCATCGCCGATGAGCGCGGCGCCATCGGTCTCGGCGGGATCATGGGCGCCGCCCACGTCGAAGTGAGCGAGACCACCACCGATCTCGTCCTGGAGTGCGCCTGGTTCGAGCCGCGCGGCATCCGTCGCACCCGGAACGAGCTCGGACTCTCCACCGAGGCGAGCTACCGCTTCGAGCGCGGGGTCGATCTCTGGGGCGGTCCCGATGCGCTGCGCCGCTGCCTCGAACTCATCCTTGCCACCGCGGGCGGGACGATGCACCAGCCGCCGGCCGATATCTGGCCGATGGCTTCGCATCCGCCCCGGGTATTCCTCCGCCCCGCGCGCGTCACCCGGGTACTCGGTGTCGAGCTCCCCCTCGCGCGGATCGAGCAGTATCTGACCGCGATCGGCGCCACCGCGCTTTCCAAGCCGGAAGACGCGCGCATCGCCGTCGACGTCCCGGGGTGGCGCCCCGATCTGGTCGAAGAGATTGACCTGATCGAGGAAGTGGCGCGGATGCACGGCTACGACGCCTTCCCCGGCGAGCTCCGGCCCTACCGCCTCGGCACGGTGCCGGATGCGAGCATCGAGATCGCGAGTGACCGGGTGCGGCGCGGACTCGCGGCGATGGGGCTGAACGAAGTGCAGTCGCTGCCGTTCGCGGATCGGGATGGAGAATGGAGCGTCAAGCTCCGCAACCCGCTCGCCGCCAACGAGAGCTATCTCCGCCGCCGCCTCATCCCCGGGCTCGTGCGGCAGATCGAGGGCAACTGGGCCAATCAGGTCGGCGCGGCGCGGCTCTTCGAGGTCGGCACCGTCTTCATCAGCGGCGGGCCGGGACAGTCGCCCACCGAGGAGCGTCATCTGGCCGCCGTGATCACCGGCGCACGGGCGCCGGAGCACTGGAGCGGGACCGATCACGGGGAGTTCGATCGCTGGGACTTGAAGGCCTTCTTCGAGTCGGGTGTCGCTCTGGCGCATCCCGATGCCGCTGTGCAAGTTGAGAGCGATTCGTGGGTCGCGGTGACGCCGGATGGACAGGTGGTCGGCCGGGCGTCGAAGCTTGCCGCCGATGCGCCGCCGTGGGCCGCACCGCTCTTCGGTTTTGAAGTATCGCTCGATCCGGCGCTCCGGTTTCCGGTGCGCTATCGCCCGCTTCCCGCCTTCCCGGCGGCCGAACGCGATCTTTCCCTGACCGTGCCGTCCGGCGTCGACGCCGCGCGGCTGGAGCGGGTCATCGGGCGGGCGGCGGGACCGCTGCTCGAGGCGATCGGAGTGCGGGATGAGTATCGCGGTCCCAAGGTGGCGGCGGGTGCGCGCGGCCTCACGGTGCGCCTCACCTTCCGCGACGCTGGCCGGACCTTGAAGGACTCCGAAGTGGACGAGGCGGTCGGGCGGGTGACCGCGGCCCTGGAACGGGAGACCGGTGTCCAGCTACGAGCGTCCTGACTTCGCCGCGCTCGACGATGTTGAGCGCCTGCTGCACCACGTCGGCGACGAACTCGCGACCTGGCGCCGGCGGTCGCTGCGTGCCGAGCAGGAGCTGGCCGAGCTCAAGGGGAAGGGGGGAATGCTCGCGGGACCGGAGCTGACCCAGGTCCGCCAGCGCGTCGCCGATCTCGAAGGGGAGAACCAGGCGCTGCGGACCCGGCTGGAGGCCGCGACCGAGCGGGTCCGTTCACTGATCCAGCGGCTCGGCTTCCTGGAACGCGATCTCGAGGACGGCGCCGCGTGACCGCCCCCAAGCAGGCGGTGAAGGTCTGGATCGGCGGCGACGAATACACCGTGCGGTCGGAGCTGCCGCCGGAATACACCAAGGAAGTCGCGGCGTATCTCGACGCCGCGCTCCGCCGGGTGCGGGAGATGCTTCCCACCCTCGACGGGCAGAAAGCCTCGGTGCTGGCGGCGCTCGCCATCACCGATGAGCTGTTCCAGGCCCGGCGCGGTGACCGCGAAGTCGCGGCCCGTCTCGCCGCCCTGGCCGATGATGTCGCCCGCGTGCTGCCGCCGGGCAAGCGCGGGAGCCGGGCCTCGAGCGCCTTCAC
>JBIOIC010000163.1:0-5188 GCA_044449625.1 Gemmatimonadales bacterium
CATCCCCGCGGCGGACAATGATCCGGGTCGAGTCGATCACCGAGTCGGCGTTGGCGAAGAGCATCACGTCGATGCCGCGGCGGCGGAGCACCCGGGCGCCGACCCGCGCGAGTCCCTGCTTGCCAGTCCCATTCAGGACTTCGACCTGGACCGCATCGGGACCGGACGGCACCGCCCAGGCGTGCCCCGCGATCACCCCGCTCCGGCCCCCGCGCACCAGGACCCAGAGCAGGGCCACCACGAGTGCCGCGCCGGTCAGGGCGACGAGGCGGCGCCCGAGCCGGGCGTCACGACGGAGTTCCACAGGCCGACCGTGGTATCGGGAAGGGTCCATCCGGAGCGGATGAGCCAGAGGATGCGGGTCCGCGCCACTTCGCGGAGGACGCCGGCGGGGTCATCGGGATAACGGCGCGCGAGATCGGCGCGGGCTTCCACGTCGAAATCACGGCCCGGCTCGAGATAGTCGGCGCAGTAGAGCGCCCGGCCCACCGCGTCCCATCCCACAAAGCCGAGCGAATGGTAGCGGACGGCGTCGAGCACACCGCGATCAAGCTCGCCCTCTGCTTCGGCCCGGGCCGCACACGCCGGCCCGTGGCGAAGTTCGACTGGCCCCTCGGCGTCGGGAGCCCACTCGGCCAACTCCGCTTCAGACCCGTCTCGAAGCGCATCGTGCAGCCAGGCCGCTTTGGCCCACCGCTCCCGTTCAGCGGGCGATACCCGAAGCGCCACGGCCCAGCGATCGGCGAGCGCCGCGACCCGCTCGATGTGCGCCAGCCGAGCCGGGCTTACCCGGGCCCAATTCGGCAGGCGGGCATCGGTCACGACGACGTATCAGTGTTCGGCGCGGAGCGGCGGCCGGACCACCCGGTTCCGTTCATCGACGAACACCACCCGCGGCGCGAAGTGCTCTACCTCGGCCTCGTCCACCACGCCGTAGGCGATGATGATCACCAGATCTCCCGCGAGCCCCAGACGGGCGGCGGCGCCGTTCAGCTGGATGACCCCCGAGCCGCGCGGCCCCGGGATCACATAGGTATTGAAGCGGTTGCCGTTGTTGACGTTCACCACCTGCACGTCCTCGAACTCGGCCAGGTCGGCCGCGTCGAGCAGGTCCTGGTCCACCGTCAACGATCCCTCGTAGTGCAGATCCGCCGAGGTGATCGTGGCTCGGTGGATTTTCGACTTCATCAAATGCCGTTGCATCTCACCCGACTCCCGGTCCAAGAATCACGTTATCGATCAGCCGGGTGGTCCCCACCCTGGCGGCGATCGCGATGATCGTCCCCGCCCCGGCGGTCTCCGCCGGCGTGAGGCCTTGCGGCTCCACGACCGCAATATAATCGGCCACGCAGCGCGGAGACTCGGCGATGCGCGCCCCGACGATCGCCTCCAGCCGCGCCGCCGAGCCTTCTCCCGCGCGCCACGCCGCCTCCGCCGCTCTGAGCCCGCCGGAGAGGGCGAGCGCGGCAGCCCGGTCGTCCGCAGTCAGATAGACGTTCCGGCTGGAGAGAGCGAGGCCGTCCGCTTCCCGCACCGTCGGCACCATCGCCAGTGCGATGGGCCAGTCGAGGTCGCGCACCATCTGGCGGATGAGAGTGAACTGCTGGATGTCCTTCTGTCCGAAGCAGGCGAGATCGGGTTCGACCAGATGGAAGAGCTTGGCGACGACGGTGAGCACCCCGGCGAAGTGCCCCGGTCGCACCGCTCCCTCCCAGCGCGTCGCCGCGGCGCCCGGTGTCACCCGCGTCTCCGCGCCGGCGCCCGCCGGGTACATCGCCTCGACCGTCGGCACGAAGAGGAGATCGACGCCGCGCGACTCAGCCAGCGCGTGATCGCGGGGCAGATCCCGCGGATAGCGGCTGAGGTCCTCCGCCGGGCTGAACTGGAGCGGATTGACGAAAATCGACATCACCACCCGGTCGGCACGTCGCTTCGCCTCATCGACCAGACGAAGGTGCCCCTCGTGCAGCGCCCCCATCGTCGGAACGAATCCGATGCGGCGCCCGGCGGCGCGCTCGGCGCGCACCCAGCGCCGGAGCCCGGCAATGTCCGCGATCTCGATCATCGGAGAGGGTGTTTCAGGAAGGGGGACGGCCGAGCGTTCACTCGAAGCTGTGTTCGGCATCGGGGAACTTGCCGCTGCGCACCTCGTCGGCGTACCGCTCCGCCGCCTGGCGCGCCGCTCCGGCGAGGGCACCGTACTTTTTGAGGAACTTGGGATCGAATCCCTCGTTCAGGCCGAGCATATCATGCAGAACGAGGACTTGGCCGTCGCAGTGCGGACCCGCACCGATACCGATCGTGGGGATACTGACGGCGGCGGTGACCTTCTTCGCGAGCGTGGCCGGCACGAGTTCGAGCACCAGCGCGCACGCTCCCGCTTCCTCCACGGCCTTGGCATCTGCCAGGAGCCGTTCGGCCGCGGCCGCGTCGCGCCCCTGCACCTTGTAACCGCCGAGCTGATGGACTGACTGCGGGGTGAGGCCGAGGTGGGCCATCACCGGGATCCCGATGTCGGTGAGGGCGCGGATCGTCGGCACCATCGGGCGGCCGCCCTCCAGTTTCACCCCGTGCACATTGGCGTCCTGCATTGCGCGGCCGGCATTCCGGATCGCCTCGGGGATCGACACCTGGTAGGTCAGGAACGGCAGGTCGATGAAGACCAGCGTCTCCTTGGCTCCGCGCCGCACCGCGGCCGCGTGGTAGATCATCGCGTCGAGGGTGGCGCCGAGGGTGGTCTCGTGACCGCCGAGGACCTGGTGGAGCGAGTCACCCACCAGGAGAAGATCGATGCCGCTCGCTTCGAGGAGCCGGGCGAAGAGCGCATCATAGCAGGTGAGCATGACGAGCTTCCGCCCCTCGCGCTTCCAGAGGGCGAGGTCGAGGATCGAGCGGGGACGTCGGAGCTCAGCGGCCATGGATGTCCAGTTCCTCAAGTTCGCGCCGCCAGAAATCGCGGTCGGCCAGCCCCGGATGCGGCACGGTCAGTCCCGGTTCGTCGATGACCTGCTCCCCATAGCGCACCAGGTCGAGATCGAGGGTGCGCGGCCCCCACTTCGCTCCGCCCCGGAGGCGGCCCGCCGCGCGTTCGATGGCGAGCAGGCCGTCGAGCAGCGTCCGCGCCGGGAGTCCGGTCTGAATCAGCGCCATCTGATTCAAGTAGGGCGCCTGAGGAATCTCGCCCAGCGGCGCGGTCTCTTCAACCCGGGAGAGGCGGAGGACCACGGTGTCCGGCAGCGCGGCGAGCCCCGCGCGCCCCTGGGCGAGGTACCCCTCGCGATCGCCGAGGTTCGTGCCGAGCGCGATGCAGGCCCGGACCTGCGGGCTCACGCCCCCGCCGCGAAGTGCCGCGCCAGCGCCTGCAGGTAGGTGGCGACCCCCTCGAGTTCGCGGATGGCGCGTTCCAGATCGGCCTGACCCTGCGCCGCTTCCTGCGCCTGGGTGGCGAGGGCGTTGGTCTCCTCCCGGGTACGATAGGAGACGAGCGCCAGATTCTCGATCTGGGTCCGCAGCCGCTTGAAGGCGTGCTCCTGTCCGGCGGCAGAGTCGGCGATGTGCCGGGCTTGGCCCCCGGCGGTGTGGGTCGCGCCGACGATCACCTCCAGCGCCCGTACCGCGTCCCCGGAGAGCTCCTCGACCCCCTGCACCACCATCTCCCCCCGGCGCATCTGCTCCGAGATGTCGGCCACCTGCGCCGCGATCTGGGTCACGAGGGTGCCCGCCTCCTGCGAGGCCTGGGTGCTCTGCTCGGCCAGTTGCCGGACCTCTCCCGCCACCACGGCGAATCCCTTGCCGTGCGATCCAGCCCGCGCTGCTTCGATCGCGGCGTTCAGCGCGATGAGATTGGTCAGGTCGGCGATTTCGCGGATCGAACCGATGAAGCCGGTGATCTTCCGCGTCACCGCGCCGAGCGCCGCGACCTGCTTCGCGCTCTCGGAGACGAACCCCTTCACCTGCACCAAGCGTTCCAGCGCATCGGCGATCGCGTCCCGGTTCTTGGCCGCCGCCTCGCTCGCGGTCTCGCTCGCGGCCGCCGCGGTCGCGCCGTCCCGCGCCACCTCCTGGGCCGACTTGGCCAGCTGCTCCGTAGCCTCCAGGCCGCCGACCACAAAGGCGTCCTGCTCCCCCAGGTCGCCCCGGATCGCCTGGGCCGCCGCCGCCACCGCCGCCGCCGATTCGCGCACCGAGTCGGTCGCCCGCGCCAACGCCCGCACCTGCACGCCGATCCGTTCCACCGTTTCCATCAGTGGCCGCCGGAGCTCGGCCAGGTGGATGGCGGTCGCGAGCTGGGCGGCAAAGGCGGAGACGGTCGCCACTTCCTTGGTGCCATAGGCCCGGCGCTTGTGATGCTCCAGTTCCAGCGTCCCGATCGTGTCCTCGCCGAAGCGAAGCGGGATGAAGAGCCGGCTCTGCGCCTCGAGGACGGGATCGGTGACACGCCGGTCGCGGGTGGCGTCGGCCACCAGCACCGCCTTCCCGGTCTCGACCGCCTCGGCGCGGAGCACCGCGCTGTCCCGCGGCGGCTCCCCCCTCCCCGGCCGGCCGCGCTGGCCCCGATACAGCAAGGCCGCCGCTCCCTGATCCACCCGGTAGATCCGGAAATCGCTCCAGTCGAGGAGCCGATGCGCCAGCGCCTCAATCTGGGCGCAGGAATCCTGCAGACTCACGTTGCTGGTGACGATCTTCTCCCGCGCGTGCACTTTGCTCAGTTCCTCGGCGTTGATCGCCTCCTCGAGGATCTTCTGGGTCAGGACACCGAGCACGCCGAGCACCGCGACGACCGTCACCCAGCCGAAGGGGGCCAGTGTCTGAATGGCGCCGGTGACGATGACCGCCGCCGCCGCGGTGAGGAGATACGCCACCACTTCGTAGCGCAGGATGAGCAGCCGCTCGTCCAGGTCGAGCTTGTCGCGGAGCAGGAGCGTGCCGTAGAAGAGGGCGCGGCTGGTGAAGAAGTAGGCCAGCACCAGGGCGATGGCGGCGGGGAGGTAGTCGAGGGTGAGTCCGGTGGGACCGGTCAGGTGGCGCACGAAGGCGTGCACACCGAACGCCGCGAGGAAGGCCGTCACCTCCCGTCCGGCGTTGATCCAGGCGAAGGCCGCCGCCTTCCGGTGCCCGAGCCAGTCGGAAAGGAAGACCCCGCCCGCGAGCGCGATGGTCACCACCCCCGGACCGAGCAGGACCGCCC
>JBIOIC010000164.1:0-5179 GCA_044449625.1 Gemmatimonadales bacterium
CACCGCGAACCGGGCGAGCCCGAAGACAAGGTTGTACGGCGAAACCGGCCGCGTCATCCGGTAGCGCCAGACGGTGCGTCCGTTGGCGAGCGTATCGACCCGATCGAGGACGCCGTTGGCCACGACGGCGTATCCCTTCGGCGCCTCGATCCGGAAGGCGGCGGTCGCCTTGTCACCCGGAACGTCCTGGCTCGGGAACCAGCGGTGCGCACGGTCGGGCCAGTTGTCGGCAAATGCGGTCAGCGAGGAATCGGGTGCTCGGCGGATGACAAGCCCATCGCGGGGCATCCCCGAGTAGCGGACGCGGGTGATCACCGTGTCGCCGACGGCGCCCTGGACCGGGATCGCAATGGAGCCGTGGAGATTTGGAACGGCGACCCGATGGAGCCGAGCGTCGGCTTTGTCGCTGACCCAGACGCCGGCGAGGGTGAACACCGTATCGAGCGAGAGGACCACCGGACCGGCCGAACGGAGCACCCACCGGGTGGTGACCTCCGCGGCGAAGCGGCGGCCGGTATCACTCACCGCGGCGGCGATGTCATAGTGGAGGGCGTGATGCCGGGGCCGGATGGTGTCGGCGCGGACCGCCAGCGGGTCTTGCAGGAGGAGGGCGAGGGTGAGGAGCATGTCCGGAATCTGGCGTCGGGCGCCCCGGGGTGGTAGCCCGCGGACCGGCCAGTGATGCTCTAGGAGTGGTTTCAAAAGCTCACCACGGAGGCACGGAGCTCACGGAGAAAGCACGGAGGACACGGTGATGGGGGCGGCCGGGAAAGTTCCGCTCTGGTGCGCTAGCCTTGGTCGGTCTTGCCCTACCGACTGGTGGTTCTCCGTGACCCCCCTGCCTCCGTGGTCCGTGGTTCTCGAAGTGGTTTGAAAACCTGTTGCCGGTCATTCGAAAGGCCGCAAATCCAGCCTTCCGGGGGCACCTCGGGCAGGTTTTGAAACGACTTCCAAGGAGCGCTACCGGATCTGAGATCCCGACCAGCCAATAACTACGACACCACGGAGACACGGAGAACAGGGAGATCTGCAGTTGTTGTGGTCTCGTACACGGAATCCCGCCCGCAAGACCACGACATTGGATGTGCTCCGTCCTTCCTCCGCAGTCTCCGTGCCTCCGTGGTCCTGCAGTTCCCTGGAAGTGGCCTCACACCCGTTGTCGGCCGTTCGAGAGGCCGTACAGTCAGCCTCCCGGGGCCCCTTGGGCCTGTCTTGAAACAACTTCTAACGCCCGGTCGCGACCAGTGCCGCCAACGCCGCCTCATCCCCTCGTTCGAACGCCGCCTCGGCCAGCAGACTTTCCCGGTCCCGGAAGATCGTCGCCACCGCCGCCACCTTCCCCTTCCGATGGAAGCCCACCAGGCAGTCCCGTGCCGCGGGATCGCCCTGGACGACGACGCGATCGCAGGCGGTCGGGTCTCCCACCATCGCGATCGTCACGTCGTAGTGCTGGCTCCAGAAGAAGGGCACCGCGGTGTAGCGCTCCTTGGCGCCGAGCATGTTGCGCGCGGCGGTCTGGCCCTGGCGCTGGGCCACGACCCAGTGCTCGATGCGCACCCGTTCGCCACGACGGGCGTCGGGCCATTGGGCCACATCTCCCGCCGCATAGACTCCGGGAACCCCGGTCTCCAGGAATTCATCGACGACAATCCCCCCTTCCACCGCGAGTCCCGCCCCCTGCGCGAGCGCGGTCACCGGCCGGACCCCGACGCCGATCACGACCAGATCGGCGGGCAACGTCGTGCCATCGGCGAGTACGACCTCCGTCGGCGTAATGGCGGTGGCGCTCGCTCCGAGATGAAACCTGACGCCGTGCTCTTCGTGGACCTGGCGGACGAAGCCGCCGAGCTTGATGCCGAGTTGCAGCTGCAGCGGCCGGGCCTCAGGAGCCACGATATCGACCTCAAGCCCGCGAGCCCGGAGCGAAGCCGCGACTTCCAGGCCGATGAACCCGGCGCCGATGATGACCGCCCGCCTGGCGGTCAGCGCCGCCGCGATCAGTCCCCTGCTGTCGGCGAGCGATCGAAGGGTGCGGACGTGGGGCAGCTCGACGCCCGAGATCGGGAGCCGCGCCGGCGCACCGCCGGTCGCAATGAGCAGGCGATCGTAGCCGAGGGACGATCCATCGGCAAAGGTGACCTTCCGCCCCTTGGTGTCGATCCCCGTGGCCCGGCTGCCCAGCCGGCGGGTGATGCGCTGCTCCGTGAACCAATCGTCGGCGAAGAGCGGGATCCACTCTTCCGGCGCGTTGCCGGCGAGATAGTCCTTCGACAGGTTCGGCCGGTCGATCGGGCCATCTGGCTCGGCGTCGACCAGCGTCACTTCTCCCTTGAACCCTTCGCGCCGGAGCATCTCGGCCGCGGCGCTCCCAGCCGCTCCGGCGCCGAGGATGACGATCGCGCGGGGATCACCGGCAGTGGCGCGGCTCTTCGGCTTGAACGGACCCGCCTTGGCGGTGACCACCACCCGGTCCCCCTTCCGCTCGACGAGCCAGCGGTCCACCGGACGGAGGGCGGGCGCGGCGAGCGCTTCCCCGGTGCGGAGGCTGAAGCAGGCGTGATGCCAGGGACAACGGACCGTGTCGCCCACCACCAGACCTTCCGCGAGCGGACCACCATAATGACTGCACGTCGCACCGATGGCGAAGACCTCCTTGCCGTGGCGCGAGAGGAGGACCGCCTCACCGCCAGCGTGCCCGAGGAGGATGCCCCCGTCCTGGATCTCGGCGAGGGGAATTCCGGCGGCGAGGTCGGGGCCGGTGAGTGTCGGGGCGTGATCAGTCATCGCGGATCTTTCGAGGCGGGAGGTAACCCCCTGAACATAGCTGCCGCGGCGGCGGTTCCCGGGTCCGCTCCGGTCGGCGATCGCCGACCGGAACGGGTGGTCCGGACTAATAGCCGAGCTGCTTCTGCAGGTTCTGCGCGGCGAGGAGGTGGCCCTGGAACGCCGGGGCGATCTTCTCGACGAACGCCTTGAGTTCGGCGTTCTGGATGGCGGGGAGGAGCGTCTTGGTCACCGCGTCGATCACCGCGGCGTGGAACGCGACCTCATTGGCCAGATACGCCTTGTCGAACTCGGCGCCGCGCTTGCCGGCCAGCATCTTCATCACCGCGGCCTGATCGGCGTGGCTGTTGTCGCCGACGGGCGGGGTCGGAGTCACGCCGAGCTTCTTGGCGAGATCGCGTCCCTGCTGGCGGACCGCGGCGTGATCGTGGGCGAACTGGTTGCCGAGGGCGCGGACCCGCTTGTCGTGCCCCTTCTTGGCAGCGAGCTCGCTGCTCTCGATGTCGCGGGTGTTGGCATAGTCGAAGATCGCGACGATGGTCGCGTCATCAAGGGCGACGTGCACCTGCGGAGCGGTAGGACGGACCGCGCTCTGGGCGGACGGGGCGCCGGCGGGCGCGTAGGCCGCGAGGGCCAGAGCCGCGGCGACCGGGAGAATGAAGCGCTTCATTACTGCCTCCGAAGAGAGTAGAGTGGATCGGCGGATCAGCCTGTGATGGTACGCCGGCCCCAAGGATATCGAGTTAGCACAATAAGTCAAGTGTTTACTTGTGTTATTGACATAAGTTGTTTACTGAGATAGCTTTGGCAAAGGTAAATATGCCAACAACTACTTGGAATGCGCGCTTCTTCGCGACCAGCAGAGGCCGGATCGTGGAGCTCCTCCGACGGGAAGGACAGACCGTCGAAGCGCTGGCGCGCGCCCTGAAGCTGACGACCAACGCGGTACGGGGCCATCTGGCGGTACTGGAGCGGGATGGGATGGTGCGGTCGGAGGGAGTGCGGCGAGGAGTGGGAAAGCCGGCCCAGATCTATGGGCTCACCGCCGCGGCGGAGCTGCACCTGTCGCAGGCCTATGCGCCGGTCTTTCGCGGCCTGCTGGACGAGTTGGGCAACCGCTTGAACGCCGCCGAGCTCGAGGCCCTTCTTCGGGCGACCGGGCGCCGGCTGGCGCCTCGGCGGGCAGCTCCGGGCGAGTCGCGCGGGGCTCGGATTGCCGCGGCGCAGCGGGTGCTCGCCGAGCTGGGAGGGAGCACGGAGTTGACGGAGGAGGAGGGGGAATCGACCGTGATCAGCGGGGCCGCCTGCCCGCTCGCCGAGGTGGTGGCCGATCATCCCGTGGTCTGCTGCGGCCTGGAGACGCTGCTCGCGGAGGTCACCGGGCTTCCGGTCCAGGAACGGTGCGACCGCGATGGAAGCCGGCCGCGGTGCCGGTTTGTGGTTGGTCGTTAGTCACTAGTCGTTGGTCGATGGTCGTTGGTCGTGGATCAACGGTGATCCTCCCGAGTACTGATGAGCCCCCGGTGAGGCAGTCACCAGGGGCCCATTTTTTCAATGACCAACGACCACTGACCAACGACTAGTTGCAGGTATTCGACACCTCTTCCCCCTGGATCACGACGTGGCAGACGTGACTGGTCCATTCGAAGGGGTCGCCGTCGAAGACCGCGACGTCCCCGTCCTTTCCCTTCTCCAGTGACCCGACCCGGTCGGCGACGCCGATGATGCGGGCGGCGTCAATCGTGATGGTCCGGAGTGCCTGCTCGAAGGTAAGCCCGTTGGCCGCCGCCATCGCCGCCTCGAAGAGGACGACACGGGTCTTGGGGACGTAGCCCTCAAACCCGCTCTGCAGCGCCACGGGGATCCCGGCGGCGACGAGCGTATGCGCCGTCTCGAGCGACGCATTCCGGGTGTCGCCGTCGGTGCGGACCATCGTCGGGTGCAGGATGACCGGGATGCCGGCCGCCTTGATCTGGTCCACCACCAGATACGATTCTGCGGCGCCGTCGAGGATCAGCTTGAAGCCGAACTCCTGCTGCAGCCGGAGCGCCGCCAGGATATCGATCGCGCGCTGCGCCGTGATGAGCGCCGGCACCCGCCCGTCGAGCACCTGCTCCATCATCTCGAGGCGGAGATCGCGATCGGGTGGGCTGTCGGCCTTGGCGGTCTTCCACTTCCGGGCATATTCCCGCGCCTTGATGAACTCCTGGCGCAGCATTGACACCTGCTTCGCCTCGGTGCCGGGAGACTTGAAGTTCTCCTCGACGCTCGACCCCAGGGTCATCGCGACCATCGCGACCGAATCCATCAGCGCCTCGCCCACCGAATTGCCGCGGGTCTTGACCACGATGGTCTGCCCGCTGATGAGTGCGCCCGGGCCGTGGCCGGTATTGAC
>JBIOIC010000165.1:0-5167 GCA_044449625.1 Gemmatimonadales bacterium
CAGGAGCCCGCCGGAGCCGCCGCCATAGGTGCGGACGACATTCCCGGCCCGATCCCGCCGGCTGCCGGGAAGGAGTGTGAGCAGCGTATCGGCCATCGACTGCTCGAAGCCCGAGACCGCGGTCATCGCCGAGAGCCGGGCGGCGAGAGCGGAAAGATCCTGAGCCGCAAGGACCGGCGGAGCGAGCAGAAGCGGGACCGCGAGCGCGATCGCCGCGATGCGGGTGCTGCGCATCGGGATACCTCGTGGTGGGTACGGGGGATCCACCAATCTATGGCTTTTGACCCGAGGCGTGGAGGTCCGCTCCAGCCGCCCCGGAGGCCTCGATCTCAAACAGGTCAGGACAGATTCAACCATCCCTCGCCACAGTCGGGACAGGCTCCGAACACGAAGGGTCACGAAGAGAGACGGAGAAGGACCATCCGTGTCCTTCGCGGTTGTGGCTGTTGTGGTTGAGGAACCGCCTGCGTTCCCATCGTGATGATAGATGGGCACACAGGCGGCAGGTGAGCAAGGCTAGCGGAAGGTCGCCACTCGATCGACGGGGTGGCGGTGGTGGGGGAAGCCTTCCTCCACGCCTCGGCCAATCGCGACCAGCGCGGCGATCGTGACTCCGGCCGGAAGGCCGAGGAGCTGGCTCACCTTGGCCGGATCGAAGCCGAGCATTGCGGAGGTGTGGTAGCCCAGCGACTGGGCGATGAGGAGCAGGTAGCCGAGGTTGGTGTAGCTGATGGCGTGTGCCCAGGCCTGGCGCTCGGTCGCCGTCTTCTCGGCGAAGGACCGCTCGACTCCCGCCTTGGCGCCAGCACGCTGGTCGGCCGGATAGTTCGGGTGGATCACTTCGTCGAGGGTCGCGAGGGCATCGACCATGTCGCTATAGACGACGATCACCGCGGGCGCAGCGGCCACCTGCGGCTGGCGGAATGCGGCTTCGGAAAGCTCCGCCTTCAGCCCCGGATCGCGAACCACGACGTACCGAGTGGCCTGCACATTGAATGGTGTCGGTGCCAGGCCGGTCAGCCGGAGGATCTCGCGGAGGTCACCCTCGGCGATCTCTTCGGTGCTGTATTTCCGGATGGAGCGGCGCGCCTCGGCGGCCTCTGGAACGGTCAGGATGGACGGGGGAGCGAAGGTAGTCACGACAGGCCTCGAAGGGTGTGGGACCAGATGATCCCGGTCAGTTACCTCTCTATTATAATAGTTATAACGATAATCGTCAAGACGATATATACGCGCACCCAGAACTGCCCGGACCAATGGCTGAATACATAGGAAGAGGAGGCGAGACCGGGGTGTGATCTGGGTCACGGAGGGGCCCCTGTCCGGTGCCTAACGTGGGCCCACCGAGTATATTCGCCACCTAGTGATTCATTGTGTATCGCGGGGCCGATGGTCCCGTCCTTCCTTGGAGAACGCGCCTATGCGCCGTACGCTCACCGCGACCGTCGCCCTCGTCGCCCTGACCGCCACCGGCTTGGCGGCCCAAGCCGCGGGATCGATCGAGCTCGGCCTCTTCGGGCGGGCCATCCAGTACGACAACAGCTTCCGATTCAAGACCGGGATGGGCGGCGGCGGCCGGTTGGGTCTGTACATCGCCCACGGGCTCGCCTTGGAGGCCGATGCGGCCATCACCTCGACCAAGAGCTCGGTCAATAACGCCAGCGTTACCACCCGCCCCCTCCACATCCGTCTCGCGAAGCATTGGGGAACGGCGACCCAGTTCATCCTCGGCCTCGGCTACGTCCACCAATCCATCACTCCGCCGGCGGGGTCCGACCTCTCGTCGAGCGGCGTCTCCGGCGCCATCGGCGTCCAGTTCCCCTTCAGCCAGGTTGTCGGCTTCCGGGTGGATGGGGTGGTCGACTATCACCCGACCGGGGCCAATGATGCGCCCGGGCCGCCCACGACGACCAATCTCAACTACTCCGTGCAGGCCGGTCTGAATTTCCTGTTCGCGGCGCACCAGGGTCCAAAGGATAGCGACCACGACGGCGTCCCCGACAAGATGGACGCCTGTCCCGGCACGCCCCTTGGCACCGCCGTCGACGCGAGAGGCTGTCCCCTGCCCAAGGACAGTGACCACGATGGCGTGCCCGATGACCAGGACCTCTGCCCTGCGACCCCACTCGGTACTAAAGTGGATAATCGCGGATGCCCACTCCCGGTGGACTCCGATCACGACGGCGTTCCCGACAACCTCGACAAGTGCCCCGGCACGCCCGCCGGCCAGAAGGTGGATGCACAGGGATGCCCCATCCCGATCGACTCCGACGGTGACGGCGTTCCCGACAATCTCGACAAGTGCCCCGGCACGCCCGCGGGCCAGAAGGTGGACGCGCAGGGGTGCCCGCTGCCGATCGATTCCGACGGCGATGGCGTGACCGACGACAAGGATGCCTGCCCCGGCACGCCACTCGGCCAGAAGGTGGACGCGCGCGGCTGCCCGATCCCGATCGACTCCGACGGCGACGGCGTCCCCGACAACCTCGACAAATGCCCCGGGACGATGGCGGGCCAGGCCGTGGACGCGAACGGATGTCCGCTGCTCTTTGCCCCCGGCAAAGCGAATGTGACCCTGCAAGGGGTGACCTTCGTCAGCGGACGAATGGTGCTGACTCCCAACGCCAAGACGATCCTCGACGGCGTGGCGGCGGCCCTGGTGGCCAACCCCGGTATCAGAGTCGAAGTTGGTGGCTACACCGACAACAGGGGAGCGCGGCTCACCAACGTCCGGCTCTCGCAGGCCCGGGCCAACGTGGTCCGCGGCTATCTCGTCAGCAAGGGAGTGCAGGCGACCCGGATGACCGCCAAGGGTTACGGGCCGGCCAGCCCGGTGGCAACCAATGTCACGGCGGCGGGACGGGCGCAGAACCGCCGCGTGGAGTTGAAGAAGCTCCCCTGATCTTTGGGGGATGCCGATGGGCGGGCCGCGGGAGTCCCCTCGGGGAGTCCCGCGGTCCTTTTTTGCGGATGGGTCAGTGGGTGGGGCGGCGGGACTGCGACCAGGTGATGATAGCGACGGCGGCGACGATCAAGGCGGAGGCACCGGCGCTGCGGAGACTCAAGCGTTCTCCCGCGACGGCCCAGCCGAGGCCGAGCGCCACGACCGGATTGACGTAAGCGTAGGTGGCGACCCGCGCCGGCGTGCTCACCTGCAGCAGCCAGACGTAGGCGCTGTAGGTGATGAGCGAACCGAACACGATCAGATAGCCCAGCGCGAGGAGCGACCGGCCGGTGATCGCGGCGGGGACCACGCTCCCCTGTCCCGGCGCCACGGCGAAGAGGAGCACCAGCGCGGCGCCGCCGCAGAGCATCTGGATCCCCGTGGCCATCGGCGCGGACACCGGACGCGGCGCGCCGCGGTGCAGGTAGATCGATCCGATGACCCAGCCGAGCGATCCGAGCGCGAGCACCCCCATTGCTCCCAGGTCGGCGCCGCCGGGAGGCGATCCCGGCTCGACCAGCAGCGCCATCCCGGCCATCCCCGCGAAGAGACCGGTGATGGTGAGCGGGCCCGGGGCCTTTCCTCCCGGTAACGCCCACTCGATCGCGACCGTCCACGCCGGCACGAGCGCCACGATGAGCGCGGTGAGACCCGAGGCGACTCGCTGCTCCGACCAGACCACGGCGCCGTTGCCGCAGAGGAGCATCAGCGCACCGATGATCGCGGCACTCCGCCACTCCGCCCGCGTGGGCCGGGGCGCGCCGCGGAGCAGGGCCCAGAGGTAGAGAATCCCTCCGGCAATGAGGAATCGAAGCCCCGCCATCAGGAAGGGAGGGAGGGTCGCGATGGCGTACCGGATCGCCAAGTAGGTCGAGCCCCAGACCAGGTACACCAGCGCGAAGGCGAGGGTGATCTGCCAGCGGGGAGCAGTGGATCGCATGGGTGGAGCATAACCGGCGCATAACTGGCGCGTCGACCCGTATCTTGCGATACCGTTCTGACGACCGGTCCCGGCGGCGGCGGCTGGTCTCCCGAAGGCGCCCGGGGCGGCATGCAGCGCCGGGGATCGTCCGCAGGGGTAGATTTCGAACGGAGCCAGATGGCCGAGCTGGAGCGGGTCCAGCCGTCCAGGCCCGTACGAGGATGCGATGACGGGAAAGCTGAAGACGGAGATCGGGCAGGGCATCCCCTTCCCGAGCCTGGAAGCGGAAGCGGCGCTCAATATCGTCCGCACCGCCGACGCCTATCTCCGCCTGATGGCGAAGGCGTTGAAGCCGGCGGGCCTGACGCCGACACAATACAACGCGCTCCGTATCCTCCGCGGGGCCGGGGCGGCGGGCCATACCTGCACGGCGGTCTCCGAGCGGATGTTGACGCGGGATCCCGACGTGACGCGGCTGCTCGACCGACTGGAGAAGCGCGGCCTGGTGGAGCGGGAACGGCATCCGCAGGACCGGCGCGCCATCGTGGTTCACATCACCGAAGCGGGGCGCCAGCTGCTCGAGCAGCTCGACGCCCCCATGGCTGAAGTTCCTCGCCAGCAGCTCGGCGCCCTCGGCGCCGAACGGCTGAAGGACCTCATCACCCTCCTCGAAGCCTCCCGCGAAGGCCTTTACTGACCCGCTTCAGTACTTGAGCTTCCGCGCCAGCCCCGCCATTGCCAACCCCAGCAGGACCACCCAGACCAGCACCGACATCGACGCGCTCTTCAAGTCCCCGGCACCAGCGTCGAGGGGGCCGAGGTAGTCGACCAGCTCGGGGTGCAACCACTGATCGAGGGGAAGACCGAATGCGTGCTCGAACGCCGCCGGCACCGGCTCCGTCGAATGCCAGAATGCGCCGAACCGCTTCGGCCCGAACTGGACCAGCAGCCGGGGAAGAAGCACCTCCTCGAAGCCAGCAAGCGCGCGGCCGTTGCCCCAATACCACCACGACCGCTCGGAGGAATGGGGGACCGGCCAGAGGAGGGCCGCCGTGCATCGGGGCGACGCAGCCGCCACGCACGCCGCCCCGTCGGGAGAGGCGAAGTACGGCGGTATCGGCTGCCGCAACAGCCGGAAGCTCCAACTGTTCGGGTCCTCCATTCCGCGCGGGTCTTCCCAGAAGCGCCACACCGTGTTGCCGCGATTGGATTGCGGAGGCCGAGATATCAGCCCCACAGCGGTCGACACGAACCAGGCCCTGATCGCCGGGCCGGGCGCACCGAACTCCGCGTAGTATGCA
>JBIOIC010000166.1:0-5091 GCA_044449625.1 Gemmatimonadales bacterium
ATCTTGGCCGGCCAGGTCCCTCGCTCCGCTCGGGAGGGTTCTCTGTAACGAAGTGAGGGACCTACTGCGCTGAACCGGTGGTCCGCGGCTGGTTCCCGACCTTGGCCGGCCAGGTCCCTCGCTCCGCTCGGGAGGGTTCTCTGTAACGAAGTGAGGGACCTACTGCGCTGAACCAGTGGTCCGCGGCCGGTTCCCGATCTTGGCCGGCCAGGTCCCTCGCTCCGCTCGGGAAGGGTTTCCTACGGAGGACTCTCCCCCCTCTCCATTATATGGAGAGGGGGCGGGGGTGAGGATTCCTCGCACGTCGCGGCGCGGCTCAGGAGAAGGATGCGTTCTCGTCCGTTCTGCGTCAGCGCGGCGGCGCGCTCGAACTCCGCCCGGGCTTCGGACAGGCGGCCAATTTTTTCGAGAAGATCTCCCCGCACCGCCGGGAGCAGGTGATACACCTGGAGCACGGGCTCTGAGATCAGCCGGTCGATGATCTCAAGTCCCGCCGCAGGGCCGAAGGCGATCCCCACCGCCACGGCGTGATTCAACTCCACGATTGGGGAAGGAGTGAGCTGAGCCAGCGCATCGTACAGTGCCGCGATCCTCGCCCAATCGGTCTCCTCCGACGTTCGTGCCCGAGCGTGGCACGCGGCGATCGCCGCCTGCAGCGCATACGGCCCGAGCGCTCCGCCGAGGCCCTCGGCCCGCGCGAGCGCCGCGAATCCACGGTTGACCAGCACGAAATCCCAGCGGGCGCGATCCTGCTCCAGGAGTCGGATCGGTTCCCCCGCGGGGCCGGTCCTCGCGCCCGCGCGAGAGGCCTGGACCTCCATCAACGCCACCAGGCCGTGAACCTCCGGTTCCGCCGGCGCCAGTTCGGCGAGGATGCGGCCAAGACGGAGGGCGTCCTCGCAGAGGGCGGGGCGCATCCATTCATCCCCCGCGGTGGCCGCGTATCCCTCGTTGAAGATGAGGTAAATGACCTCCAGCACCGAGGCGAGCCGGGCGGGGAGCTCGCTCCGGGGCGGAAGCTCGAAAGGGACGTGCGCTGCCGTGAGGGTCCGCTTGGCCCGGACGATCCGCTGGGCCAGTGTCGGTTCGGGGACGAGGAAGGCGCGGGCGATCTCGGGGGTGGTGAGTCCGCCGACCAGCCGGAGGGTGAGCGCCACCCGTGCTTCGGTGGAAAGGACGGGGTGACAGGTCATGAAGATCAGGCCGAGGAGGTCGTCGCCGACCGGATCGTCGAGGGCGGCATCAAGATCGGCGACCGCGCGCTCCTGCCGGGCGTCGAGTTCGCGTCCGATCTCGGCGTGCTTCGGCGCAATCCGCTCCTCCCGCCGCCAGAGGTCGATGGCCCGCCGCTTCGCCACTGACGTCAACCAGGCCCCCGGGTTATCGGGGACGCCACCGGCCGGCCACTGCTCCAGCGCGGCGAGAAGGGCTTCCTGGGCCAGTTCTTCGGCCGCACCCACGTCATGGGTGAAGCGGGTCAGCCCGGCGATCAGCCGGGCCGACTCGATCCTCCAGACCGCCTCGATGGCGCGGTGCGCGTCCTGGGTCACGGCACCAGGAAGTCGATCTGCCGGATCTCGCTCTCGCCCTCCCACTCCGGCCAGTGGTCGCTGTGGAGTTTCATGAAGGCGGTCCCGATCCGGATCGCCTCCGCCTTGGAGGGAGCTTCGATGATCGCGTAGCCGCCGATCACCTCCTTGGCCTCGGTGAAGGGGCCGTCGATGACGGAGAGCTTCCCCTTGGCGATCCGGAGCAGCGTGGCGTCGGGATAGCGGGAGAGTCCTCCGGTCTGGACCAGCGAACCGTTGGCGAGCGAGTCGCCGATGAACTTCCCCATCGCCTCCTCGAGTGCCGGGGAGGGGGCGCCCTGGTTCTCCCGCCCCCGGATGAAGGTGAGGTATCGCATCGTCACTTTCCTCCCGCCGCGCGGCGCACGTTCTCGGGGAAATCCTCGAGCTCCTGCACCTGGCGGACCTCGATGATGTCGCCGTCGAGCATCGGGGCCCGCTTGGCCCACTCGACCGCCTCCTCCCGCGACTTGACCTGGATCATCCAGTAGCCGCCCACCATCTCCTTGGCCTCGGCGAAGGGGCCGTCGATCACCGTCGGCTTCCCGCCGGCGAACCGGACCCGCGCCGCCCTGGCAGGGGGGTGGAGCCCGTCGAGACCGAGGACGATCCCGGCCTTGGTGAGCGACTCGTTGAACTTCGTCATCTTGGCGACGAGGTCGACGGGGGGAATGAAGTCCGCATCCGCGTGCTCGTACGCTTTCGGGATCACCAGCAGCATGAAGCGCATCGTCAGTCTCCTGGTCGGTTTGGGAGCCGGGAATTCCGGCTCTACCGGTACGTCGAACGAACCGGGGTGAATTCGACCGTCCACTCCCAGCGCCAGCGGACCACCGTCGCCGCGAGCACTCCCACGATCAGGGGGAATATCGCCGGAGCGAGCCCCATCGTGGCGACCGTCACCGTCACCGCTCCGATCATGATGGCCACCAGGCCGGCCGCCGCGACCGGCGTCAACCCCCTCTTGATACCCAGGAGTCCGGGGAGTATCAAGCCGAGGGCGCCCAGCACCTCGCAGACGCCGATGAAGCGGAGGAAGGTGGCGGGGAGGGTGCTCATCTTCGCCAGCGTTGCGAGTGGTACGGCGAGCTTGACGCCGCCGGCAAAAAGGAAGAGGGCGGCGAGGAGACTCTGCAGGACCCAGAGGGTCACGTTTGCGCGCCGGGTGGTGGAGGGCATCGTCCATCTCCTCGTTCGAGTGCGGAGCCGGGTCGTTCCGGTCTCCACTACCACGTCGAACGAGGGGCGTCGAATTCGACATCACCTATAAGTCATTACAGCACAGCATGTTAGGTGCTTCGCCTCCGACCCTCCCGCCAGGCGTCGAGGCTCCACGGCCCCGGCCCCGCCGCCGAGATGTAGAGCCAGATGAAGCAGCAGATGGCGGGAGCGACGCCGTTGTTCATGATCGGCCAGAACCCCGCCGGTGCGAAGAACTGGAAGTACGCCACCGCCATCTCGCCGGAAAAGATGAAGGCGATGGGGCGGGTGCAAAGGCCGAGGAGAAGAAGGGTGCCGCCGATCACCTCGAGCACGCCGGCGAACCAGACCTGGGTGGGGAAGACCGCGGTGGCGCCGTTCGGCGGCATCCCCATCGGGAAGGCGAAGAGCTTCATCGTCCCCGCCTGGAGGAAGATGAAGGCGGTGAAGATACGGAGGATGCTGAGAAGGTACGGCGTCCATTTCTGCCAGCGTTCGGGCAACGATCGTGCGTTCGACATCTCACATCTCCCTGAGGTGGGCTCCCAGTCGGGCTAGGGTCTGCTTCGATCCTTCGACCGCGCTGAAGGTGTTCACCGCGGCGTCGAAGTCCTGATCCGAGAAGAACTGCATCATCAGCGTGACCTTGGTGCCGGCCCCCGCCTCCTCCAGGATAACCACCGACAGGAACTTCGGTGCCGTGTTGTGGACGGACACGATGAGGGAGGGACGCATGACCTGGAGGTAGACGCTCTCGTTCCGGTAGTCGGTCCCGTCGGGGCCGTGCATCGTGAGCCGGCAGGCCCCGCCGGGACGGAGGTCCATCTCGTGGATCGTGTTGGTGAAGCCGTTCGGTCCCCACCAGCGGACTACCTGCTCCGGGTCCGTCCACGCCCGGAACACCAGCTCGCGCGGGGCGTCGAAGGTGTGGCTGGTGACGATCTCCTTCGATGGCATCGGCTGGGATGGCGCCACGTAGGCCTGCAGCCGGTCGAAGCTCTGGCTCCACCCCGGTTCCATCCCCGCGATGTGCATCGCCGCGTCGGGAACAGCGGTGACGACTTTGGCGCGCATGGTGAGGGTGGTCCGCCCCCCCGACTCGGTGAGCGTGACCGTGGTAAGAACCTCGAATTGGACGGAGCCGTCAGCGTTGTCGACGCCGCTCAGGGTCACGATCCGCTCGGGCGGCACCAGCTCCTGGAAGACCCCGCGCATCGGGTGGACGGCGCCGTCGGGCCCCTGCATGTGGATGCGGATCGTGCCGCCGACCCGGGCATCCACCTCGCAGACGGGGTTCGTGAATCCCTGTGGACCCCACCATTGCGTCACCTGTTCGGGCCGCGTCCACGCGTCGAAGACGAGCTGGCGGGGCGCGTCGAAGGTGCGGGTGAGGGTGATCTCGCGGCCGACCAGCGAGGCGGGTGCGCTCATCGGAGGCCTCCGAGGTAATCGACCATCCGGTCGAAGGTGCTGTTCCACCCCTCCCGATGGCCCTCGCGCGAGCCGTCGGAGGTGAAGCCGGTCTGGCGGAGGGTAAGCTCCGTCTTTCCGTCGCGGTCGCCAAAGGTGAGCGTCACCACCGTCTCGGGGCCGGGGGTGCCGAGGGCGTCGGTCCAGCAATGAGTGAAGACGAGCCGTTTGTTGGGATGCACTTCGCGATAGGTGCCCTGGAGCCAGTGGTCGGTGCCATCGGCGCCGTGCATGCAGAGGCGAAAGGTGCCGCCGACACGGAGGTCGGCGTGGTCAATCGTCACCGTCATCCCCTGCGGCGCGCCCTGCCACCGCTTCAGGTGTTCCGGATCGGTCCAGGCGCGGTAGACCAGTTCGCGCGGGGCATCGAAGATACGGGTGATGACGAGCTCGCGCTCGGCGGGAACCTCGGTGCGGATACGGTTACTTGTGACTGCCATCGGGCTTCTCCTTCCCTTGCAGTTTCTTGAGATAGAGGTCGAGCCGGTCGAAGCTCTCGTTCCACTGGCGTTCGAAGGTCTTGACCCAGTCGTGGATCGGCTTCAAGCCCTCGCCGTTCAAGGCGTAGAGGCGTTGCTGCCCCGCGCCGCGGACCCGCACCAGCCCCACCTGCCGCAGGACCCGGAGGTGTTTCGAGGTCTGCGGCTGGGTGACGCGGAGCCGGCGGGCGAGGTCGTTGACTGAGCGCTCACCGTTGCTGAGCAGCGTGAGAATCTGGCGGCGGCGGGGCTCCGCCACCGCGTTGAAAGCATCCGAGGTCGTCGCCGAACGGGCCATGGGTCTAATATATGCTGATATGGGAATATGTCAAGTACAGCGACACAAATCGAGACCCGCAGGCATCCCTTCAGCG
>JBIOIC010000167.1:0-5047 GCA_044449625.1 Gemmatimonadales bacterium
CACCCCGACCGTCCCCCCCAGAATCACCGTCACCCAGATGAGCCAGTCCCGCGCCGCTCGGGCGAGCGAGTCGAGCGGAGCGAGCCCGGTACGTGCCCGCACCGGTCCCCACGCCCCGGGCGGACGGGCGCGGAGGTAGAAGGCGTCGAGCCGCTCGGCGGGCTCGGCCGGCGTCAGCCAGAGCACCGGAAGCCAGAGCGCCATCGAGCCGAAGGTGGTGAAGCAGAGCTTGGCGCCGAAGGACCAGTCGCGGAGCGCAGGGAGGAAGATCGTCGCCCCGGCGAGGAGGAGCCCGGCGACAAGGGCGGTGATCTCGGCCCAGGCATTGATCCGCCACCAGAACCACCGGAGCAGGAGGATCAGCCCCGTCCCCGTCCCCACCAGGATCAGGATCCGGAAGACCTGCCCCACGCTCACCATATAGAAGGAAAGGGCGGCCGCCAGGATGGTGATCCCGACCGAGGCCACCCGGGCGGCCCGGAGGAGGAGCCGCTCATCGGCCTGGCCGGTGAAGCGGGCATAGAGATCGTGGACCACGTAACTGGCCCCCCAGTTGATCTGGGTCGAGACCGACGACATGAACGCCGCCAGCAAACTCGCGAAGACGAGCCCCAGGATCCCGCTCGGCAGGTAGCGGGCCATCAGCATCGGATAGGCGAGCTCCGGATCGGCGAGACCGGGAAGGATGAGGAGCGCCGCGAGCCCGACCAGTACCCAGGGCCAGGTCCGGACGACGTAGTTCAAGATGTTGAAGAGGTGCGCCGCGCGGGTCGCCTCTCGCTCGTTGGCAGTCGAGGAGAGCCGCTGGATGAACATCCCGCCGCCGTCGCTGTTCTTGAAGGCCCACCACTGGATCCCGATGTAGCCGAGGAAGGTGGTGAAGGGGAGGAGGGCGTCGCTCGCCGTCGGAAGGACCGCGAGCCGGTTCCCCATCCCCCGCGCGCGGAACGCCGCCGTCATCGCGCTAAGCCCGCCGACTTCGTGCACCGCGAAGATCATCACCACGACCGCGCCCGCCATCGCCAGGATGTACTGCAGGAAGTCGGTGGCGACGACGCCCCAAAGGCCGGAGACCGTCGTGTAGAGGAGAGTGATCGCGACCACAGGGAGCACCGCCCAGAGGCGGGGATCGCCGGGGAGGTTCGGCAGGTGCTGGAGAAGGCCGAGGGCGAGGATGACCTTCCGCATCGCGAGCATCCCGTAGCCGATCCCGATGCAGTTAAGCGGCACGGCAAAGATGAACGCGCGGGTGGCGCGGAGTGCGGCGGCGGGGCGTCCGGCATAGCGGATCTCGACCAGCTCGGCGTCGGTGAGCACCCCGACCCGGCGCCAGAGCCGGGCCAGGAGGACCGCGAGGAGGACGTGGGCGAACGCGAAGCTCCACCACTCCCAGTTCCCCGCGACTCCGAAGCGCGCCACCAACCCGGCGACGTAGAGCGGCGTGTCCACGTTGAAGGTCGTCGCCGCCATCGAGGTCGCGGCGAGCCACCAGGGCACCGTCCGGCCCCCGACGAAGAACTCAACCATGCTCCCGGTGCCGCGCCGCGCGAGGGCGAGCCCCAGCGTCATCGAGCCGCCGAGGTCGGCGGCGACGACGAGCCAGTCGAGAGTGCTCAGCGGAGCCGCCGCCGGATCCAGCGCGCCGCCGCGTCCTGCATCAGGCGCTGGCGGTGCCAAGCGACGATGACCGGGATATCACCGGGGAGTTCCTCCAGCAGGCGGGGATGGCCGAAGAGGATGATCGCCGCCGCTCCCATCGCCGCCGCCGCGATCTCCGCCCGATGCGCCGGGCTGAACCCCGCCCTCCCCTTCGAGGCGCGCGGCTCGGCGAAGGCGAGAACGACCCGGCTCCCCCCTTCATCGAACTGCACTCCCGCCGTCTTGAGCCCCTGCTCGACCCACTCGTTGGAACCGACCGGCCAGGCACCCCCCTGGTCGTCGTCAATGACGGCCAATGAAAGCGGTGCCGTGAGCCGGAGCGTCCGCGGCCCCCGGGCAACGAGCGCATCGGCGAGCGCATCGGCGGAGGCGAAGGGAGCCTTCATCCGCATCGAAGGGACCGGAGCGATGGTGAGCAGGGCCCGTTCGTAACGCTGGAGCGCCTCGTCAACCCGAGCCCGGGGAAGTTTCCCGGAACTAAGCGCCGCGGCCACAGCGCTGTGCGCTGCGACGGGATCCTTGGGATAGAGGAGCAAGTCGCACCCGGCGGCGAGTGCCGCCACCGCCGCACCGCCGATCCCCTGCCCCAGCGCCCCTTCCATCATCAGCGCGTCGGTCACGACGAGACCGTCAAAGCCGAACTCACGGCGGAGCCGGCCGAGGATCAGCGCGGAGAAGGTGGCGGGCGCGCCGGAGGGATCGAGCGCGGGAAAGGCGACGTGGGCGGTCATCACCGCCGCGACCCCGGCCTTGATGGCGGCGCGAAACGGCTCCGCGTCCTCCGTGAGCGCATCCATTCCGCTCACGACGACCGGCACCCCATCGTGTGAATCCCCCACGGTGCGGCCGTGCCCCGGCCAGTGCTTGGCGCACGCCAGCGCACCACCCTCGGCGCATCCCCGCACCCACTCCGCCACGGCCGCACCGACCGCGACCGAATCGGCGCCGAAGGAGCGGCTCTGCACGATCGGATTCCGGGGCTCGAGGTCGAGATCGGCGACCGGAGCGAGGACCCAGTTGATCCCGACGGAACGCGCCTCCCGGGCCGTGACCGCGCCGGCCCAGCGAATGGCGGCGGGATCACCCAAGCTGGCCAGTGCGGCAGGCGGGGGAAGCTCCGTCAGCCCGCGCACCTGCTGCCCCGCGCCCCGTTCGAGATCGGCGGCGATAAGCAGGGGACGTCCCGCGCGTGCCGTGAGGCCGCGGGTGAGCGCGGTAACGCTCTCCTTGGTGCCGCCGAAGAGGATGAAGCCGCCGGCGCCGAAGGCCAGCGCCTGCTCGATGATCGTCGCTTCGTGGGAGAAGCCCGTCGCTTCGTTCCAGCGAAGGGCCGGGAGGATGAGGCGACCGGGAACGGTCACGGGCCGGTGATCCCGCCGAGGACGCGCGGACCACGGGCCCCCGTAGCGCGAGGGAGATTGCCGGGCTGGCCGTGGAGGGTGAGGTAACCGAGCAGCGCGAAGGCGACCGCCTCCTTCGCGTCTCCGGAGAAGAAGATCTCGTCGAAGCGCTTGAGTGCCATCCCCTTCGGGAGCCGGGCCGCGAGCGACTTCATCAGCACGGGGTGATGGGCACCGCCCCCCGACACCACCACTTCGGGGCTCGCGGGCACAAAGCGCGCGATCGCGTTCCCCACGGTACGTGCCGTCAACTCCACCGCGGTGGCCACGGCATCGGGGCCGGGCGCGCGCTCGAGCAGTGCCTCGATGTAGGCACCGCCGAACTTTTCGCGGCCAGTGCTCTTGGGCGGCCGTGCGGCGAAGAAGGGATCGGCCAGCAACTCCTGGAGCAGCGCATGGTCGATCTTTCCCTGAGCGGAGACGGCGGCGTCCTTGTCGAAGGGCATCATCGGGTCGACCGCGCGCGCCGCGCCGTCGATCACCGCCATCCCGGGTCCGGTATCGAAGGCGATGGCGCTCTCTTCCAGACCGAGCCGTTCGACCCAGGTGAGGTTCGCCATCCCGCCGAGGTTGAGCAGGATGCGGGGGTGATCGGTGGCGCCGAAGAGCTCGACATCCGCCAGCGGCACCAGCGGCGCGCCCTGCCCTCCCGCCGCGACATCGCTGGCGCGAAAGCCGCTCACCACCCGCACCCCGAAGCGCTCGACCAGCACCGCGGGCTCGCCGAGCTGCCAGCTCGCGATCGGCGGCTCGTGCCAGAGGGTCTGCCCGGGAAAGCTGATCCCCGCCAGTTCAGTCGCCTTGAGATGCGCCTGGGCCAGCACCCGTTCCACCGCCTCTCCGGCCCATTCCGCCAGCCGCACGTGGAGCCGAGCGAGGTCCTGCGGCGTCGCATCGCCGTCGAGAGCGCGGAGGATCTCTTCCCGCTGATCGTCGGTATAGCGCCGGGAGACAAAGCCGAGGAGCTCCGCCTTGGTCGGTCCGTGGAAGCGGACCAGCGCCGCGTCGACGCCGTCGAGCGAGGTGCCGGACATCAGTCCGACCACGAGCGCGGGGCGGCCGGTCACGGTGCCACCTCCGGCGGCGGGCCGAGGATCTCCCGCAGGCGCCCGTGATGCGCGGACAGAAGCGCCTCCGCTTCCCGTCGATCGATTCCTCGGCGCGCCATCACGAGCGCGATCTTGACGCTCCCGCCCGCCCCGGCGATGGCCGCCCGAGCCGGTTCCCGCGCGAGCCCCGCCACGTCCATCATGATCCGCTCCCCCCGGTCGACCAGCTTCTCACTCCACGCCTGGAGATCCACCATCAGATTGCCGTAGGTCTTTCCCAGGCGGACCATGGCACCGGTCGTCAGGGTATTGAGCACCAGCTTGGTGGCGGTCCCCGCCTTCATCCGGGTCGAGCCGGTGACGACCTCGGGGCCGGTGAGCACGGTAATGCAGACATCGCAGCTCTCCAGGAGCGCTGGAGGGGGCGTCGCGCAGGAGAGGAAAACGGTTCGGGCGCCGAGCGCCTGGGCGCGGTTGAGTGCACCCCGGACGAAGGGGGTCGTGCCGCTCGCGGCGACGCCGACGACCAGATCCTTGGGGCCGACCTGGCGGGTGTCCATCTCTCCCATTCCCGCGCCGACATCGTCCTCGGCCCCTTCGGCCGGCTTGACCAGCGCCGCAAAGCCGCCGGCGATGATCCCGACCACCATCGCGGGAGGAGTGCCGAAGGTCGGAGGACATTCCGAGGCGTCGAGCACGCCGAGGCGGCCGCTGGTCCCCGCGCCGACATAGAGGAGCCGGCCGCCGGCGCGGAAGGCGTGCTCGATCAGATCGATGGCCCGGGCGATCTCGATCCGCGCCCCCGCCACGAGTCCCGGGACGGTCGCATCCTCGGCGTTGATGAGGTCGACCAGTTCGAGGCTGGTGGCAACATCGATATCGCGCGTGCGCGGATTGCGCCGCTCGGTGAGGCGGGGGTCGAGGAGAGCGGGCGAGGGG
>JBIOIC010000168.1:0-4943 GCA_044449625.1 Gemmatimonadales bacterium
CCCTCGGTAAACTTCTCGAAGACGGTGATGACCAGGATGGTGACGCAGAGGGCGAAGCCGGCGGTGAAGAGGGCCAGGCGCCGGAACCGCTTGGCCCGTCCGCGCGCCGCCATCCAGTGCTTCAGCATCGCGAACATCGAGAGCGAGAAGGTGAGGAAGACGTTGATGCTGTACATCACGATCAGGTGGCTCACCAGCCCCTTGGTGTAGAGCAGCGCCGCGAGCGCCGCCGCGCCCATCAGGACGATCCCGTTCTGGGTGGTGAGCCGTTCCGAGAGCGCGGCGAAGCGGTGCGGCACCCAGGAATCCACCGCCATGTTGGCGAGCACCCGCGGCCCGTCGATGAATCCCGCCTGCGCCGCGACGACCAGCAGCATCCCTTCGGAGAAGAGTGCCGCGATCAGGAAGGCGTGCCCGAACGGCAGCCCCACCATCATCCGCTCGATCAGCACGGCGTTCATCGTCTTCCCCTCCGTCGGGGCCACCTGCCAAAGCAGGTAGCAGACCAGGAGGCCGCCGGCGGTGAAGGCGAGGGAGAGCGCCATATACATCATCGTGCGCTTCCCGGTGCGGACCTTCGGCTCCCGCATGATGGGGAGGCCGTTGGAGACCGCCTCGATCCCGGTATAGGTGCCGCCACCCATCGAATAGGCGCGGACGAAGAGGAGCGCCATCCCCGCCGCGCCGAGGGTCGAGAGGCCGGTGGAATAGCCGGTGCGTGTCTGCGCCGCGACGACGGCGATGGTGCCGGCGTGGGCGAAGATCCCGCCGGTGATGATGATCAGGTGGGTGATGAGGAAGAGCACGAAGATCGGGAGCAGCGCCATCACCGATTCGCGGACGCCGCGGATGTTCAACCCGGTGAGGAGGACGATCAGTGCCACTTCGAGCGGCAGCTTGTATGGCGCCCACTCCGGCGGCACGAAGCTGAAGAGCGCATCCCCCGCCGCCGCGAGCGAGGTGGTGATGGTCAGCACGTAATCCACGAGCAGGGCGCTCCCCGAGATGACGCCCGCTTTGTCTCCCAGGAGCTTGGTGGCCACGACATAGCCGCCGCCGCCGGTCGGAAACTCCTCGATCAACCGGCTGTACGCCGCCGAGATGAGCAGCACGGTGATCGCCGTCATCACGGCGAGGCCCAACGCGAGATAGGTGTGGCTGCCGAGGGCGCGGAACGCCTCTTCGGGGCCGTAGGACGACGAGGAGAGTCCGTCGGCGCCGAGTCCGACCCAGGCGAGGAAGGGGATCAGCGAGAGGCGATGGAAAAGGCCGGTATCCGAGAGGTCTCTCGGCCGGCCAAACAGAGTGTGCTTGAAGCGCCGCCAGAGCGGCGGATTGGCCGGGTAAGGATCCGGCTCGCTGGATTCCGGCGCCTCTGGGGCGTCGGGGGACTCGGGGCGCATAGGCTCCACTTCGCGGAGTACCGACGGGCGGAGGCCCATCTGGAACAGCCGGGGAACGAATATAGCGATTCCCCGGCGGCACGCTGTGCCGGCTAGGGGAGGACCCGGAAGAGGTGGTCGGCTTCGAGCCAGCGCCGCTCGGAGGGCCCCGGGAGCGCGATGGTGGTCTGGGTGGAAAGGGCGCCGAGGGGGGCGCGGTGGTCGATGGCGTAGGTCAGGTGGTAGAGCGTCGGCCCCGCGTTTCGGGCGTGCTCGACCACGAAGCGATGCAGCGCCGCCGGCCAGTGCCCGGCGGCGTATTTCCGGAGGGCGCGCGCCTTGGCATGGCGCTCGAGGGCGTGGATGATCGCGGTGCGGGTCGCCTTGAGTGCGTGATAGCGACGCCGGAGCTCGGCGTCATCTTCCTTGGGATCGGCGGGGCGGGGCGCGACCAGATCGCAGGCGCAGGCACCGTGCGCCAGCGTCGCGAGCGTCTGCGCGTCGGGGAGATCGTGCTGGAAGCGGCGCAGTTCGACGGGATCGCGGGCCTCCGCGGTCATCCCGGCGGGAAGCATCGAGCGCATTTCGCTGAGCGACAGCGGGGAGGCGACGCGGAGCAGGTAGCACATCAGGCCGGTCCCGGACGGGTGGGTGACGCTCGGCGCGCATCGTCGCGCCGCCGTTCGAGCAGGAGTCGAGCCGCCTCGCCTATCTCACCTTCGCGGGTGGCGAACGCTTCGAGCTGGGCATCGCTCTGACGGCGGAGCATCCCCGCCATAAGCACCAGCGCGGTCCGCGCGGCATCCCGCTCCCGTTGCTCCCGCGCGATCCGGATCCCCCGGAGACCGAATCGCCCGCCGAGGACGAACGCCGCCACCGCGATCCCGCCGGCGGCGAGGCCAATCGGCTGCGGGATCGCGCCGCGGATACCTTGCACGGCAGGGACGAGGGCCGCCACCGCGACGACGGTGAGGAGCCACATGGCGACGCGGTACTGGCGGGCCTGCGGCGAGATGGGTGCGGGCATAGTGGAGAGGAGAAGGGGGAAAGGAGAAGGGAGAAGGAAAAATGCAGCCGGGGAGTGCAGGGTCGTTTTTCCCTTTCTCCTTTCTCCCTTCTCTTTTCTCCTCTTCTCAGATCGGCATATCCTGCCGCACGATGACCAGGATCGCGGCGAGGGGAACGACGAGATACTTCTTCTCCTCGAAGGTGATTTCGACGGCGGCCTTGCGGAAGAAGATCGCGTGGTCGCCGACCTTGGCCTGCATCGGGCGATAGCGCACCTCCTGGCGGCCGAGTTTCCAGGGCTCGGCGTCGAGGGCGCTCACGTCGTCGATCGGCTCTCCCGGGCCGGTGGCGATGACCGTGCCGCTCTGCACCTGCTGCGAATCGAGCGCCGATGGCGGGAGATAGAGCCCGACGCGGGTGCGGTCCTCCCCCTCTTCTGGGGTGATGAGCACCCGATCGCCGATGACGAGGAGCTGCTTCTGGGGGAAGTCCATGTGAGAGCTCAAAGCTTGGAGCTCAGAGTCCAGAGCTTCAGCGCTTGGACTGCGGAGCCGTGGATGCCGTAGGTCGAGGTCCATCCTATCGCGCTCTAAGCTCTAAGCTCCAAGCTCTAAGCTCTCTGCTCTCAGCTTCCCTTCGCCGCCGCTTCGAGCGACACGATCTTCAACCGGCGCCGCGCGGTCGGGAGCACCAGCTCGGTCTCTTCGCCGACTTTCTTCCCCTTGAGCGCTCGGCCCAGGGGGGAGGCGAGGGTGATGTGACCGGCGTCGACATCGGCCATCTCGCCGAAGACGAGGACGAAGGTCTCCTTCTCCTTGGTCTTGATATCAATCACTGTCACGGTCGTGCCGAGGCCCACCTCGTCGGCGGGGGTCTCGACGGCGGAGAGCTGGTGCAGCTGATTCAACCGCTGGTGGAGCTGGCCTAGGCGCGCCTGGACCAGTTGCTGGCGCTCGAGTGCGGCCTTGTACTCGGAGTTCTCCCGCAGGTCGCCCATCGCCACGGCGGTCGCGATCGCCTGGGGGAGGGTGATCGTAAGCTCGCGGCTCAGGTCCTCGATCTCCTTCCCCAGCTTGTCGCGCATTTCTCGGATCATCGTGGTGCCCGCTGACAGTAAAAGGGAACGATCCCGGGCATCTGCGGGCCCGGGATCGCTTGTGGCTCCCTCTATTATAACCCCGCTCGGCGAAGGCGATAGGGGACGGAAGAGCGGCGAGAGAGGGGAGGCGAGAGGCGGGTGGGCGGCGAGCTGTGGGCCGCGAGCGTAGCCCGTCGCACGCAGCCCGTTACCCCCTCGCCTCCCATCTCTTGTCTCCCGCCTTCCGTATCTACGTCCGCGGCATCGCCCGGAGAAGAGCCACGGCGTGGTCGACGTTCTCCGGCAAGTTGTAGATGTGGCAGCAGTGCCGGACGCCGATGGGGCCTTCGCTCCGGACCCGGATCTTGCCGTGATCCCAGAGGAAGTCCTGGATCTGGTCGCCGGTCGCCCCGTGGAGGCCGTAGACCGTCGAGGCGCAGGTGAGCTCGGGATGGAGCGGCGAACCGAAGGTGATCCCCGGGACCGTCTGGAGCGCGGTCCGGAGCCGGTCGGCGAGCCCGGTGATCCGCGCCTCGACCCGCTTCGGCCCCAGCTGCAGGTGGAAGTCGATCGCCTTTTCCAGCCCGACGAGGAGGCTCAAGTTGCCGGTGCCATACTGCATCAGCGCGAACATCCGGTCGTTCTGATCATCCCACGCTGACGAGGCGAGCGTGGCCCAGAGCCCCTTCTGTCGGTCCGGACGCACATAGAGGAAGCCGGTCCCCTTCGGCGCCAGGAGCCATTTGTGGGGGGAGCCGAAGTAGGCGTCGCAGCCCATCGCCTGCACGTCGATGGCGAGGTGGCCGAGGCATTGGGCCCCATCCACCGCCGTGAAGATGTTCCGCTCACGGGCCAGGGCACAGAGCTTCTCGACCGGATACTTGATGGCGCGGCCCGACGAGATGTGGGGGATGGCCCAGACCTTGGTCTTCGGCGTGGTGAGGTCGAGGAATCCCTTGATCAGCTCGTCAGGAGAGGGGACCGGATCGGGGACGACCACTTCCTTCACCACGATCCCGTCGCGCTTGGCGCGGAGATCGTATCCCTTGCGACCGCCGGGGTGGGCCTGATTGGTGACGATCACCTCGTCGCCGGCGGCGAAGGTGAGTCCGTGGGCAACGAAGTTCATCCCGAAGGTCGCGTTCTGGCAGAGGGCGACATCGTGGCCGTCGCAGTTGAGCACCAGGCCGAGCTTGTCGCGGAAACGGCGCTCCGGGAAGTAGCCGGTGAAGTACTGCTCGTGGTCGCCTTTGTAGTCCCAGTGGGCCACGTCGCGGTCCACGTGCCGCATATGGTCGATGACCGCGTCCTGCACCACCAGCGGGCTTGAGCCCATCGTGCCCGTGTTGAAGAAGACCTCGTCTTTCGGGATCGAGAACTCCTTCCGCAGCTCCTTCCAGAACTTCTCATCATCGCGGACGCCGATCGCCGCCGGCATCCGGGGTTTCGCGGCGGCGGGTGGCGCCTCGGGAGCG
>JBIOIC010000169.1:0-4923 GCA_044449625.1 Gemmatimonadales bacterium
CTCGTCCCCGATCCCTACTTCTCCGCCACCAAACTTGAGTGGCTGCTCCGGAGCGACCCGGAACTCCGGCGCCGCGCGGAGGCAGGGGAACTCGCCGCCGGGACCGTGGAGAGCTGGATCGTCGCCCGGTTGACCGGCGGCCGGGTGCACGTTACCGATCACACCAACGCCAGTCGCACGCTGCTCTACGATCTCGACCGGCGGGTCTGGGACCCGGAGCTGCTCGCGCTCTTCGGGATTCCGCGGGAGCTCCTCCCGGCCATCGTCGCATCGAGCGGCGTGGTGGGAGAATCGGAGGCGGATGTCTTCGGGGTTGCGCTCAAGATCGCGGGGCTCGCGGGGGACCAGCAGGCGGCGCTCTTCGGCCAGGGGTGTGTGACGCCGGGGGCGGCGAAAACGACCTACGGCACCGGCGCCTTCCTCCTCGGATTTGCCGGGGATCGGCCCCGCCGCTCGAGTCACGGGCTTCTCGCCACCGCCGCCTGCGGTCCCCGCGGCGAGCCGGCCTACGCGATCGAAGGGAGCGTCTTCATCGCCGGTGCCGCGGTGCAATGGCTCCGCGACGGACTCGGCCTGATTGCGCACGCGGCGGACACCGAAGCGCTGGCCCGGAGCGTTCCCGACAGCGGCGGCGTTGCATTCGTGCCCGCCTTTGCGGGGCTCGGGTCCCCCCATTGGGAGCCGGAGGCCCGGGGGACGATCACCGGGATCACCGGCGGGACGACCCGGGCTCATCTCGTCCGCGCGACACTGGAAGCGATGGCCTTCGGGTGCGCCGAGCTCCTCGGCGCGATGGTCTCGGACACCGGGGCACCGCTCGCAGCCCTCAAGGTGGACGGGGGTGCCGCGGCCAACGACTGGCTGATGGAGTTCCAGGCCGGGCTGCTCGGCGTGCCGGTCGAACGGCCCGACATCGTGGACACGACCGCGCTCGGTGCCGCCGGTCTCGCCGGCCTCGCCCTCGGCGTCTGGAAGGATACGGCGGAGTTCCAGGCGGGCCGGCACTATTCCCGCTTCACCCCCGGATGGAGCGCCGAACAGCGGGAGACCGCGCAGGCGGGGTGGCATCGGGCGGTCGGAGCGGCGCTGGCGTGGGCGCGGGCGAAGTAGGCGGTTATTCTTCGGACAGCGATCTTCCCCTCTCCCGCAGGGAGAGGGGCCAGGGGTGAGGGTCCAACGACCAAGACGGGGGCGGTCCCATGAAAGCCGGAACCAAGTTCCTCCTCGGCGCCGCGATCATCGTCGCGAGCGTGAGCGTATTGATGATCGAAGGGGTCAAGGAGACCGGGACCTATTTTCTGACCCCGACCGAGCTCAAGGCGAAGGTGGCGAAGGATTCGACCTTCGTGAACCTGGGCCTCAAGGTCGGCGCCAAGGTGGTCCGCGGCTCCCTGAAGCGTGATGCTGCCGCCCGCGAGATCGATTTCCGCGTCACCGACGGCGCCACCGAGTACCCGGTCACCTATCACGGGACCATCCCCGATACCTTCACCGACGCCGATGACATCGATGTGGTGGTCGAAGGACGCCTGCAGAACGACGGCGTGATCCACGCGACCGATGTGCTCGCCAAGTGCGGTTCCCGCTACGACGCGGTCCCCAAAGCCTGAGTCTCCGTTGACCCTTCTCGGCACCTTCTGTCTCTGGGCTACCGTTCTCGTCAGTCTCTGGGGAGCGGTCGTCGCCTTCTCCGGCCGCTGGCGGAGCCGCCCCGAGCTGGTCGCGAGCATCCGCGGCGCCGTCTTTGCGGGCTTCGGCCTGCTCCTGGTCGCGGCGGCCTGCCTCTGGCAGCTCCTCGCCGCGCACGACTTCAATGTCGAGTACGTCGCCGCCTACACCTCGCGCAACCTGCCTTCCTATTTTCTGATCTCCGCCTTCTGGGCGGGGCAGAAGGGGTCGCTCCTCCTCTGGGGGATCGTGCTTTCCCTCTTCGCCTCGCTGGCGCAGTGGCTCACCGCCAAGCGCTACTCCGACATGCTGCCGTACGTCGCCGGAGTCACCTGCACGGTGCTGGTCTTCTTCGTGATGGTGATGGTCACCAGCGCCAACCCCTTCGAGCGTCTCGGTTATACCCCGGTCGACGGCCGAGGCCTGAACCCGCAGCTGCAGCACCCGGCGATGATCATTCATCCGCCGATGCTCTACCTCGGCTACATCAGCGCCGTCATCCCGTTCGCCTTCGCGATCGCGGCGCTGCTCTCGCGCCGGCTCGACACTGGGTGGATCCACGCCATCCGGAAATGGACCCTCGTCTCCTGGCTCTTCCTGTCGGTCGGGATCACCCTGGGGATGTGGTGGGCCTATACCGAACTGGGCTGGGGCGGGTACTGGAGCTGGGATCCGGTGGAGAACGCGAGCTTCCTGCCCTGGCTCACGATGACCGCGTTCCTGCACTCGGTGATGATCCAGGAGAAGCGCGGGATGCTCAAGCGCTGGAACCTGAGCCTCATCATCTCGACCTTCCTGCTCACCATCTTCGGCACCTTCCTCACCCGATCGGGCGTCATCGCGAGCGTGCACAGCTTCACCCAGTCGGGGGTGGGGTACTGGTTCCTCGGCTTCCTCCTGGTGGCTGCGGTCGGTTCGTTCACGTTGCTCTATACCCGGTGGCCGCTGCTCGAACCCGAGGTCCAGCTCGAATCGCTGGCGAGCCGGGAAGCCGCCTTCCTGTTCAATAATCTGCTGCTTGTCGGGATCGCCTTTTCGGTGCTCTGGGGCACAATCTTCCCGATCCTTTCCGAGCTCTTCCGCGGGACCAAGATCACCGTCGGCCCCCCCTTCTTCAATCGGGTGAACGGCCCGCTCGGACTCCTCCTGCTGGCGCTCACGGGGATCGGCCCGCTTATCGCCTGGCGGAAGGCGTCGACCGCCAATCTCAAGCGCCAGTTCATCTGGCCGGTCGCGGCCTTCGTTATCGTCTTCGCGGGGCTCGCGGTTGCGGGGGTGCGGGATCTCTCTCCGCTGATGGCGTGGGCGCTCGCCGGTTTCGTCCTCGGGACCATCTCGCAGGAGTTCGTCCGGGGGACCCGCGCCCGCCGGCGGATGTACAAGGAAGGGACGGGGACCGCCTTGATGCATCTGGTGGCCCGCAATCGCCGGCGCTATGGCGGCTATCTGGTCCATCTCGCGATCCTCACCTACTTCGTCGCTTTTGCCGGGACGGCGTTCCGGCGGGACCTCCAGGTTTCCTTGAAGCCGGGTGAGTCGGTCACGATGCAGAGCCCCTTCGGGCATACCTACACCTTTACCCACCTCGGCATCAGCCAGTACGACGCGCTCAACCGTTCCGTCTCGGCCGCGACCGTCAGCGTGTCGATGGACGGCAAGTCACTCGGCGTGCTCAAGTCGGAGAAGCGCCAGTACGTTGACGGCCTCGGCCGGCCGACCTTCAACCCGTCGACCGAGATCGCGCTCAGGAGCACGGTACAGGAAGATCTCTACCTCGTCTTCGAGAGCGCGGTGAACGGGACCGAGGAGGCCAACTACCGCTTCACCATCACCCCGCTGGTCTGGTGGGTCTGGTTCGGTGGCCTGATGCTCGTGATCGGCGGGCTGGTGACGATGTGGCCGAGCGGGGGAAGCGGCCCCGGTCCGCGGCCGGCGACCGAGTCGGGCTACGCCGTTGCGCTGGCGGGAGCGGCGGGGGGCAAGGAATGATCGACCGTCGGGAATTCCTGAGCGTGGCGGCGCTGGCCCTGCTGCCGCTCGGGTTGCGGGCGCGGCAGCAACCGCAGGGGGCGGCGCGTTCCTTGCCGATCCCCTCGGACACGAGCGCGACCGGCTTCCTTCCCAAGCCGGAACTCGCCGGAGTCTCCCGTCCCGCCGTCACCGCGATGGACAGTGATCCCGTCGTCGTCGGGATCGAGCACCGGGTGCGCTGCCCCTGTCCCTGCGGGCTCGACGTCTACACCTGCCGGACCACCGACTTCACCTGCAGCTATTCGCCGGAGCGCCACGCGGAAGTGCTCGCCCTGGTGCAGCGGGGGATGTCCGCCGATCAGGTCGTCGCTGCGCTGGTCGCCAAGTATGGTGAGTCCACCCTGATGGCGCCGAAGCCGAACGGCTTCAACCTCTTCGGCTATCTGGTGCCCGGGTCGATCATCCTCCTCCTCGGCGCGGCGATCACCACCGTCATCGCCTCGAAGCGGCGCCAGAGGCTCGCGCCGGCGGCCGAGGGCCGCCGGTCTCCGGCGGCCACGGCCGCCGGGGGAACGCCGGAGGAGATGGCGAAGCTGGAGCGGGCGATGAAGGAACTCGACGGGTGATCGCGCTCGAAGTCGGCCTCGCCGTGCTGGTCGCGGCGGGAGCGCTCTGGCTGATCGCCTGGCCGCTCTTTCGTCCATTGGTTGCCGCGAGCGGGTGGGAGGATCTTCCCGATCCGGAGGAGACCCGGAAGGGGGTCGCCCTGTTGGCGCTCCGGGAGATCGAGTTCGACCGGGAGACCGGGAAGCTCTCGGACGTCGATTACGACCGGCTCAAGCAATCCTATACATCGGAAGCACTGGCGGCGCTCCGGGTCGAAGAGGGCAAGGCCGCCCGGGCGCCCGAGGCGGTCGAATCGCTCATCGCCGCGCGTGTACTGCAACTGAGTGCCGGCGGTTCTGCGCCACTGTGCCTCTCCGCCTCTGCGTCCCAGCGCTGCCCCTCCTGCGGCACCCATCCCCCCGAACCCGACGCCATCTTCTGCTCCAACTGCGGTCTGCTGCTCGCGAGTGATGGCTGCGCCAAGTGCGGCGCTGCGCTCCGCCCTGATTCTAAGTTCTGCGAGTCTTGCGGCACTCCAGTGGCGGGGGCGGCGTAGGGAAGCACCCTCTATTGCGGGGGTCGCCTGCGGCGACCCGATGCTCATTCGCCTAGTATTCTCCCCAAGAGTTCGCTGACGGTGAGGGTGTGACCGAGTTTGAGGCGGTAGTCCTTCCATGC
>JBIOIC010000170.1:0-4860 GCA_044449625.1 Gemmatimonadales bacterium
CCCGTCACGCGTTACCCGTTACACGTCACCCGTCACAGCGGCCTCAATCGAATTCGATCCGCGCAGTGGACTGTTCCGGCCCGACCCGCCCCACGACGATCTCCGCCCTGAAAAAATCCTCCCCCTTGATCGGCGCTCCCGCCAGACGCCGGAGCATTGCGATCTGTCCGACGTGGGTCAGCGAGTCCGCGATCGGGGCCTGGAAGAGGCCTTCGACCGGGGCGTGGATCGGGGCGGCGGACGCGAGATAGCCATCGAACTGGGCGATCAGGTGGAAGAAGCGGGCGATCTCCTTGTCCCACGCCAGAGGCGCCCCGGGCTGCCAGTGGACCTCCCCCCGGGCCATCCCGAATGCCCAGCCGTAGAGGTCGCCGATATGGGCCAGGATCTGCCCCGGGGTCCGGGAACCGGGGCCGATGGCGAAGTCGGCGAACCCGGTGGGGGCCCCAAGAATGGCCTTTCCGCCCCGGTAGGCGACCGTGGCGACGGCGTGGCGCAGGAAGGTCCGGAGGGGATCGGACGGCACGCTCGAAGGTGCGCCGCGGGGGCCGGACCGGCAAGACCGGGGGGCTTCCGGGCTCGGGTGCTTGCGCTCCGGCACCGCTGGTAGTACCTTCTTCTCTAGCGACTCACGTGCCATTTCGGTACGTACATGTTCCGGTGGGACCACGGGGGCTTGGCGTTCGCGCCGGCTCCCTTTGTATAGGCCCCATGGTCGCTCGCAGAACGGCGGTTGACGCCGCTGCGGGAACAGCGCCCCTCGTGAGGCTCGTTCACGAACAACGCGTAGTCGGGTGAGACGGCACGACCGGACTCCGATTACACAAACCAGGAGTACGGACATGCGTGTCACCGGCACCGTGAAGTGGTTCAACGACGCCAAGGGCTTCGGGTTCATCACCCCCGAGGACGGCTCGAAGGATTGCTTCGTGCATCACTCGGCCATTCAGGCGCAGGGCTTCAAGAGCCTCGCCGAGGGCGAGCGGGTTGAGTTCGACATCGTGCAGGGCCAGAAGGGCCCCGCCGCCGAGAACGTCACCAAGCTCAAGTAAGCTCGAGCCGCAGTGAAGCGAAGGCCGGTCCGCCGTGAGGCGGGCCGGCCTTCTGCTTTCGAGGAGGGGGGTGCGTCCCGCACCCCCCTCGCGTCGATCAGGAATGGGTCCCCTGGATGAACTGGGCGATGCTTGCCTTGAGCTTGGCGAGCGCCGGCTCAAGCACGTACATCATGTGCCCCGCGTCGTAGTACTTGAGCGCGATCCGGCTGCGGGCCTGGGCCTGCATTGGCAGGTGGTCCATGGTGTACTCGGTCGCGAAGAACGGCGTCGCGAGATCGTAGTAGCCGTTCTCCACCTCGACTTTGAGGCTCGGGTTGGAAACCAGCGCCTGAGCCAGATCGCTCCCGACGTAGGTCGCCGTGGTCCACCCGCCGCGGCCGCGGTTCCAGTTCCATCCCCGCACATCCCCGCCGGTGGAATAGTGGAGATCGTGGCCGTACTTGAGCTCGTCCCGCACGTAGGTGTTCCACGCCGCGGTGTAGGCGCCGGTGATGGCATTCGACTGCGGATCGTATTCCGCCTGTTCGCTCAGCAGATCGAAGGTGGGTCCCGTAAAACGGGAGTCGAGCCGCCCGACGATGACCCCCTTGGAGCGCTGCAGCTCTTCCATGAACTGTCCCAGTGAGACCCGGAGGTTGGCCTTGAGGAGGTAATCCTCGGAGAGGCCGGTGTAGGCCGAGAGCTGCTTCGCGATTGCGGCCTTCTGATCGGCGGGGAGGGAGAGCCCCTGATTCAGGGCGTTGGCGTAGGGGCCCATCGCGAACTGGCGCACCTGCTGCAGGAAAGCGCTCATGTCGGCGGGCGTCGGCGTCACTTTGTGATAGGCCGCGGTCGCCGCGTAGCTCGGCAGGTAGAGCTCGTAGGAGATGTCGTGCCCGTCGGCGAAATTCAACGTCTCGAAGTCGAGCACCGACGAGATGAGGACGACGCCGTTGAAGTCCATCCCCTCGTGGTCCTGCAGCCGGTTGACGAGGACGGCCGAGCGGGTGGTGCCGTAGCTCTCGCCCAGGAGGTACTTGGGGGAGTTCCAGCGGCCGTTCCGGCTGACATAGCTGGTGATGAACTGCTCGATCGACTTGGCGTCCTCATCGACGCCCCAGAAGTCGGTCCCCTTCCCCTTGCCGACCAGCTTGCTGAAGCCGGTGCCGATCGGATCGATGAAGACCATGTCGGTCACGTCGATCAGGCTGTTGGCGTTATCGACCATCTGGTAGGGGGCGGGCGGCGTCGGGCTCGCGTCGGTGGTCACCACCTTGCGGGGCCCGAAGGCGCCCATCTGCAGCCAGACCGAGGCAGAGCCAGGGCCGCCGTTGTAGATGAAGGTGATCGGCCGGTGGGAGATATCCCGCGTGTCGCTTCGGGTGTAGGCGGTGTAGTAGAGCGAGCCGATCGTATCGCCGGCGTCGCTCTTCAGGAGCATCGTGGCGGCCATCGCCCGGTAGGGCACCGGCTTGCCGCCGACGGTGATGGTGTGGTCGGTGACCGACGAATCTTCCTTCGGGATCGCCACCTTGCCGGTGTCATTGGCTTCGGGACGGGGAGGCCGCTGGGCCGCGAGGGGAGCCGCGAAGAACGCCGCGGCGATCAGGACGGACGAGGTACGGGCGAAACGCATCATGCCTCCGGACGGTGGGAAAGGCCGGGCGCGGGGCGCTCGACCGGTTGCGACGCGATACGATACGGAAATGGCGGAAGGACTCCGCCCCTTCTACGGGATGAGGGGGGATTCGGTTGCAGGGGCGAGCCTCACCCCCCGACCCCCTCGACGGCTCCTCCTCACCTCTGTCCCCTCTCCACGTACGTGGAGAGGGGAAGATTTACGTCGGGTGGACCGAGAAGCGCTCCCGGATCGCCGGGGGGACGCGGCGCGGCCGGCCGGTCCCGGCGTCCACCGGACACCAGAGGGTGCGCGAGTGGGCCAGCAACTTGCCATCCGAGGTCCGGATCAGCTCGACGAACCGCTCGAAAGAGATCCCCTCCGCCGCGCCGACCCAGGTGCGTGCGGTGATCCGGTCGCCCAGGACCGCCGAGATCTTGTAGTCGATCTCGTGATGAATGAGGACCCAAGCCACCTCCGCCTGCTGCTCGGCAGTAGCGGCGGACCGCCAGTGCGCGATCGCCGCATCATTGACCCACTGGACGTAGACCACGTTGTTCACGTGATCCCGCTCGTCAATGTCGGTCGACGTGACGGTGAAGGTCAGCTCATAGGGCGGGACGGTGGGGAGAGTCAAGGTATAAGTGGGGCAGTGGGTCAGTGGGTCAGGCCCAGGTAGCGGGCACGGAGGACGTAGCCGGTGGTCGGTCCCGTCACCGTCCAGGTGACGATCACGCCATCCTTTTCGATCTCGACCGCCGCGGCGTAACGGTCCTCGGCGCAGTGGTGCGGCAAGAGCGAGCGCCAGACGCCGGCGTCATCCTCGACGAGTTCGACCAGCGCGACCGGCCGCTCGATCCCGAAGCGGACGTGGGAGATCGAGAGGGTGCCGTCGGGCCGGCGGGTCCACGAGTAGCCGGAAGAGAACCGAGTCCCGGTCAGGGGTCCGGCGGTCCATTGACCCCGTTCCCGCCAGGTGATTTCCTGCGGTCGGCCGTTGAGCCATTCGACCACGCCCTCGGCTGCTCCGCCTCTGCGCCCCTCCGTCTCTGCGTTCCTCCGCCCCTGCGTCTCTGCGCCCGTCACTTCGAGCACCACGCGCCGGACCGCCCGGAGGCGGGTCCAGAGGAGGTCGAGCGTCGTGGGGGTGGCGAGCGAAGGCACGGGGAGAAAGTACCTGTCGGCGGGCGGAGCCGCGAGGGGCGGCGTATTATTCAGACTCCGATCCCGACCCCGACCCATCTCCTTGGTGCGTATCGTGACGATTGCTCTCCGCCGCCGGCTCGTGATCCTGCTCGCCGCTCTCCTCGTCGGCTGCGGCTCCGGTCACGCCAAGCAGGGGGAAGGGAGCCCCGAGATCGTGGTCGCGGGGGCCGACAGCAGCTACGAGGTCCACCTCCCCTTCCGCTGGGTCGGGCGCTACAAGGTGGACACGCTGTCGACGGCGGAGCGGGGAAGGGCCCGTCCGGACGCCCGCGTCTTCATCTACCTTCCCGCCGACTCAACGCTCCACACCGAGGCGCTCCTCGTCGTCGCGGTGTACGACTCCGCGGCTTGGAGCGCGGTCAGGGCAGCGGGGGGCCCGCCGCCGGGGGACTCGATGCTGGCCCACGCCGGGTTGGTCTATGTGGTGACGGGGCCGCAGTCCAATCCCTTTGCCGCCAACAGTCCCGACGCCTTCCGATTCAACTTGCTGCAACTGAGGCCGGAGGAACTTCGCGCGGTGGTGCAGCTTCGCCAGCCCCTTAAGCGCTAGCCGCCCGCGCGAAGAGGGCGCTCGGCAGGCCGATCAACAGGGCGTGGCCGAGGAGGCCGTTCAGCAGTACCGGAGTGCTGGGCCACCCGGAGGCCGCCGCCGAGAGCGGAATCACGACGCCATTCATGAAGCAATAGACGCCGAGGCCATACACCATTCCGCAGAAGGCGGGGCGACGGGTGAGGAGCGGCAGACGGCGGCTCGCGAAGTAGTAGACCGTGACGATCGAGGTCGCGACGAAGAAGTGGATGACGAAGCCGAGGAGGATGGTGGGGAGGCCGCCCTGGAACGACGCCTTGCCGAGGAAGCCGCTGGCGATCGCCTGGGGGATCGAGGTAAGGCGGATCCCGCGGAGGCCGAAGAAGATCATCGCGTCGGCCATGTCGAGGACGCCGACCGTGAGTCCCCCGTAGATGATCGCGCGCGTCGGGGAGAGGCGGGGAGGGGTCATC
>JBIOIC010000171.1:0-4829 GCA_044449625.1 Gemmatimonadales bacterium
CTTAAGAAGCTGGACGCCGCCTCGGCGCCGACCCGGGCCATCGCGAGCGGCGCCGCACACCTCTGCATCGTTGACCCCGCGGGAAGCGCGCTCAACGATCGGGAAGGGGCCGTGGCCGATCTCTTCGGTTCTCATCCGCCGATCCGGGTGCGCATCATCCGGTTGCAGGGGATGGCCTACCAGCAAATGAAGCAGGGGGGCGCGGCGGTGCCGGAACCCGGGGCCGCGTGAACGCCTGGGGCTGGCTCGCGGCGGCCTTCGCGGTCCTGCTCGCGGGGAGCGCCATCTTCTGGCTCATCCGCTCCACTCGCGAAGCGATCCGCACCTGGTTCGAACGCTCCGCCCGCGCGACCGTCCTCCGCTTCCGCTCCCGCCTCGACCGCTACAAGCTGGTCTCCCGGCTCCGTGTCAAGGACGCGCTGTTGCACGATCCGCTGGTGCAGGCCGCGATCGTCCGGCATGCGGAAGCGTCCGGTCTGCCGCGGGCGCAGGTCCAGCGCCGGGTCGAACGTTACATCGACGAGATCGTCCCGTTCTTCAACGTCCTCTCTTACTACCGCTTCGGCTACAACCTCTCCCGCCTGGTCCTCTGGTTGCTCTACCGGGTGGAAGTGGCGCATCAGGACGAAGCCGCACTCGCGCGCATCCCCCGGCGCGATGTCGTGGTCTACCTGATGAACCACCGCTCCAACGCCGACTACGTCGTGGTCGCGTACGTGCTCGCGCGAGTGGTGAGCATCAGTTACGCCGTGGGGGAGTGGGCCCGGACCTGGCCGCTCGAATGGGTCTTCAAGAGCTTCGGGAGCTACTTCGTCCGGCGCCGCTTCAAGGAACCGCTTTACCACACCGTGCTGGAGCGCTACGTCCAGCTCATCACGATGAACGGGGTCACGCAGGGGATCTTTCCCGAAGGGGGGTTGACCCAGGACGGTGCGTTGCGCCCGCCCCGACTTGGCCTCCTCGATCACATCCTCCGGACCCTGGCCGATCCGGCATTCGATCGTGACATCTGGTTCGTACCGGTGGGGATCAACTACGACCGGGTGCTGGAAGACCGGATGCTGATCCGGGAGCGGATCGTCGGCGCACCGCGGCCGGGGCGGCTGGCCCAGGCGGCCTCCGTCGTCCCGTACCTGATCACGAACGCGGGGCGTCTCCTCACCGGACGGCTCCGGCGCTACGGCCGGGTAGCGGTGACGTTCGGCGCGCCGATTTCCGCCCGTGCGTGGGCCGATGGCGCCGGGGCCGGAGTGCTCGACCTGCCGAGGGAGGAGCGGCTGCCGCACCTGCAACGGTTCGGGGATCTGGCGATGGAGCGGATCGGTGCCGTCATTCCGGTGACCCCCGTGCCGCTCGCGGCCGCCGCACTCCTCTCCTTCGGCGCCAGCGTGGTGCGCCACGACCGGCTGCTGGAGCGGATGGACGAGCTGCGGGACGCGCTGGCGGAGGGGAACGCCAAGCTGGTGCGGGGGGAGCGCCCGGTGACCGAGGTGTGGGATCGGGCCTGGCGGATGTTCCGGCTTCGCGGCCTGGTAGCTCGGGCCGGGAACGACTGGGTGCTCCTTCCGGGGCAGCGCCCGCTGCTGGAGTACTACGCCAACTCGATCCGCCACCTCCTGCCGGCGGCGGCCACCGGCGCCTTCCACCCCGCTCACGAGCCCGACAGTTCCTTGCCGAGACTCGCGACCCGGGCGGAGGTGGTGGATCGTGGTGCTCGGCGAGGCCCCTGAGATCACTCCGGACTGTGTGACGCCGATCACACCATCCGTTCCGGCCTTCTTCCCCTCCTTAGTCCTCGCACCCCTGCCGAAACCCCCGAAAGTGGCGCATCTTTCGCTACCCAAAAATGTCTCCACAGCGACCGTTGCCCATTGCCTGGGCCCCTCTTTGCGTCAGTGCCGCGCTCATACTCGGCGCGGCCACCTGCTCCGCACCCGTGGACGTGAGCAGTCAGTACCACATCGTCCTCCAGACCCAGGCCCCATTCGTCTATCGCGGCAGCAGCATCTACGCCGCGGCGGCGCTCTGGCACTACGTCGGCACTGACTCCACCCAGGTGCCGAATGTGGCCCTGATCTGGTCGGGGGGCGGTGGCGCCGTCGAAATCGATCCGGCTCCGGGCGGCGGCAACGCCAACATCTTCGGCATCGCGCGCGGATCCGCCTACATCACCGTCGAGGCCCCGGCGTACGGCGGCGGCACCGGCGCCAGCGCGTCCATTCGAGTGGCGGATCAGGTGGAGCTCGACACCGTCTTCCCGGATACCGTGGCGTGGGGTGGCCGGCTGACCCTCGCCGGCGTCCGAGTCGGGAGTCCCAACGACGTGTCGGTCCGGTTGAACGGAGTGAACCTCATTCCGGACACCCTTTCGCTGATCGGGGATGTCTCGCAGACGGAGAGGATGAGCTACTTCATCCCCGGGAATGCGACTTCGGGGATTCTCCAAGTCACGGGGTTCGGACTGATCGCCACGGATAGCACGCCGATCACCGTCCTTTCGCACGAGGTGTACGAGCCGAACGACCAGAGCCCGACCTTCGTGCAACTCGATACGGCAGAGCCCTATCCGCCATCGGTCAATCCGCCGAGTCCGGGGTATCCGGCGATACACTTCTTCAACCCGGCGCTGCTTTATGAGGCGCCAGGGGGCGCGGATTCGATCACCACTGACTGGTTCCATTTCGTCTCGACGGCCAACACCGCGCAGCCCTGGACCTTCGTCTACTACTCTCCCGCCGTTCCGCGCCGCGGTGCCTTCGGCATCCCCGCGACGCTCCAAAATGGCGTGCCGGTCTTCGATGCCGGCGCGTTCGGCTTCGACTTTGACAACCGTCGCCTGCTCGCCCGCTGTCGCGGGTCGGACTTCGAGTTTCCGGTATCCGGCACCGTGGACTCGATCGTCCTCTCCCTGCAGACGCTGCCGGCGAGCGGGATCGACTTCGTGGAATACACGTCAAATGCCGGAGCGTACGGTCTCGGGGTGTACGCCGGATACCGGACCCCGGCGAACGCCGCCATCGCGCCGGATCGGTTCGAGGACAATGATTTCTGCAACCAAGCCGACTCGAATTTCCTCAACGTGCCGAGCCTCAAAATCGATCTCGGTGTGGCGAGCTTCAGCGACACGCTCACGATCGACACACCATACGAAGTCGACTGGTACCGCTTTCATGTGGCGACGAGCAGCACGGTCGACATCGCGATGGCACCACGGACCGGCTTCAACAATTCCGCGCTCAGTCTCTACCTCTACCGCCAAGCCGATCTGAACCCCGTCGATTCGGCGACCGGCGGCACCACGGCGGACCAGCAGCTCTCGAAATCGCTCGCGGCGGGAGATTACTACCTGGTCGTGGTCAATACCGACGGTCAGCCGACCGCCTATGGGATGTGCATCTCAGAGGGAGTCGCGTGTATCCCGCCGAGCGGATCGGCGGCGAGAGGGGTGCGGCGGCGATGACGGCGCCCCCCGTGGAGTGCACCCACTGCCACACGCCGGTGCCGTCGAACGCGCACTATTGTCTGGTGTGCGGCAACGAGGTGACGAGTCCCGACGGCACACCGCCGCCGCGCACGTCGGTGGACGACCTCCGCGATCGGCTGGCGGCGGTCCTGGCGGGCCGCTACGTCATCCGGCGCACGCTGGGTGTCGGTGGGATGGGGGTCGTCTTCCTGGCGGAGGAGGTCGGGCTGGAGCGGGAGGTGGCGATCAAGATCCTGCCGCCCAAGCTGGCGGAGGATCCGAGCATCGTGGCCCGGTTCGAGCGCGAAGCGAAGACCGCCGCGCGGCTCGACCACTCCCACATCATTCCGATTTATCGGGTCGAGAGCGAGGGAGGCCTCCACTACTTCGTGATGAAGTACGTGGACGGGCGTGCGCTCGATTCCCTCCTGGCCGATCGAGGCCAGCTCCCGATCCCACTCGCCGTCCGCATCCTCAGTGAATCGGCCGCGGCGCTGGAGCACGCCCATCGGAAGGGTGTGGTGCACCGCGACATCAAGCCGGCCAACATCCTGCTGGATCAGGACGACCGGGTCCTACTGGCCGACTTCGGAATCGCCAAGGCGGTGGCCGGGGTGGCGGAACTCACCAATACCGGCGTCGTCATCGGCACTCCGTACTATATGTCGCCGGAACAGGCGCGGGGGAGTGCGGTGGATGGGCGGAGCGACCAGTACTCGCTCGCGGTGGTGGGATACCGGCTGCTGACGGGGGAGGCGCTCTTCGACGGCGATTCGTCGATGGCGATCCTCTACAAGCACATCAATGATCCGCCGCCGCGGGTGCGGGCTAAGCGCTCCGATGTCCCCGAGCATCTCGATCTCGCGATCCTGCGGGCGCTCGGCAAGGATGTCGGCGGACGGTTCGAGTCGATGGCGGCATTCGCCCGCGCGATTCGCGGCGAGGAGCCGGTCACCCTCGCCGAATTGGCGGCTACCCCGGCGGGCGCGCTGCCGGAACGGACTCTCACCGGGGACGCCACCATTCCACTGGAGGCAACTCCGGTGCCGGGACGGCGGCGGCGCTGGCCCTGGATCGCCGGTGTGGCGGTTGTGGCGGGAGCCGCCGCCGTCCTTATCCTCCGTCCGTTTTCCCCGCCGGTGGCGCCGGTGCCCCGTCCCGATTCCGCCGCGATGGCGATCCATCGGGACGCGACGGCGCAGATCGTCACCCCTCCCGCTTCCGGCAAACCGACGACCCCGCCGGCCACGAAGCCGGCGGCGCCCAACCGGCCCGCCTCACGCCAGGCAACGCCTCCCGCTCCTCGGCCGGATTCAAGCGGTTCCGCCGCGGCACCGGCGTTTGCCGGAAGCGGGAGGGGTGACGA
>JBIOIC010000172.1:0-4824 GCA_044449625.1 Gemmatimonadales bacterium
GCACCATCGCGCCGGACTCGGCCCTGCCCTCGGGCAACTGGACCGTGACCGGCACGTCGGTCTGGACGCACGGCAGCGCCACCTTCGACCTGACCGAGACGACCCCGGTCCCGCTCCACCACAACGCCAGCTGCACCGTGACGCCCCGGTTCGACTCGGGAACCCTCAACCTGGCTGTGCTGCGAAACGGGAATGCCTCCAACATCTCGATCCAGTTCACCGCCTGCGGGACGTACACCGTCACCCGTAGCTGACCTCCCGTTCAGTACCGTGGCCCGGCCTGTGGATAGGCCGGGCTTCGGTTTTTCTCCCCCCCACTAGGGTTTTTACTAAGTGGCGTTTCCGGGGGCTTCTACACAGATTGTCGCACCCCTGAGCCACAATTCGTCCGGACCTGCGGTCGCCTACCCATCGGCGGGCCGCCGTGTTGGTTCCCTTCGACCTGTCGGGTAACCTGATGACGACCGCACACCGCGCCCTCACCCTGCTCGCACTCCCCGGATTGATCATCATCGCCCCGCTCCACGCGCAGGCGGTACCGGTTCGTGACGTGCCGGTGGTGGCCCCGGTGGCCACGTCGGTAGACACGACACTGCAGCAGCTCCAATCGCTCACCCCGGTGCGGGAAAGGTCGGGCGAAGTCCATGCACTCATACTCACCCGGGGCACCGCCACGATCACCCTGCAGTCGGGACATGTGTACGCCCTGACCCCCATCGGCGGACGGACCGTCGGCGTGCTCTTCGTGGGCCAGGGACGTTATGCCGCCTCTGCGCCTAGCCCTGTCGAGCGGGCTCGGCTACAACAGACGACAAGCGGGGGCGAGGACGGGATCGACGCGACCTTCGGTTCGGCGGCGTTCCTGTTCGCCGACTCGACATGGGAAGAGATCTCCGCCCAAGTGACCTTCGGCCCGGATCCGGTCAAGCCGGACGCGGGGACCGTCGATGACATGCTCGACGTCGAGGGGGGGATCGACCACACCCATTTCCCGACCGGCATGGTCGGCGCCCTCCTGAACGGCGAGCGGAGCGGCTTCTTCTTCGCGTACATGAACGTCGACCATGGTGCGCCCCTGGGTCTTCGGGTCGATCCCGATAGGGTGGAGTCCGTATCCCTCCAGCGGAAGGCCAGTCACACCGGGGTGTACCGGGAGATGGAGAACCTGGCGCTGTTCGCCCCGCCCGGCACTCCCTCCGATCTCCGCAAGGAAACCACCCGCACCGACGCCATCTCCAACTACACGATGGACCTCGACCTTCCGGAGGCCGGCGGGGCGCTCGCCTTCAACGTCCGGGCCGATCTCACAATCGTCCCCGATGGGCCGGTCGGTCCCTGGATCCCGCTCTATCTCTTCGACAAGCTCATCGGCGATTCAGCCAGCGTTGGAGGGCAGGCCACGCCGATCTGGAAGAAGAAGGAACACGAGACGATGTGGGTCCGGCTCGACCGTCGGGTCGCCCCGGGCGATACCGACAAGGTCCGGATTTGGTACCACGGCGATCTGATCGACCGCTTCGGAGACTGGTTCCTGGTGAACCCGGGGTCATTCTGGTACCCGGCACCCACCGACGTCCGGAACTACGCCACCTTTGACGTCACTTTCCACACGCCGGCCCAGTACGCAATCCTGAGCGTGGGGGACCGGACCGACTCGACGGTCGAGCCGGACCACATGCTCCGGACCCGGTGGGTCATCCATACCCCGATCCGCAACGCCGCCTTCAACATCGGCGTCTTCGCCGAGTCGTACCTCACGGCCGACGGCGTCCCTCCAGTCACCTTCCTCTACTCCGACCGTGCGATCAAGTACACTGTCCCGGCTCAGTATCGCAGCGCAGCAGGCAACATCGAGGAAGGCGGGGTAACCAGCGTCATCGTTACGCCGGATCGCAAGGAGCGCAAGCGCGTGGGGGCCGATGTCCAGAGCGCCCTCAAGTTCTACACCAAGATGTATGGCGGGCCCCCGGTGCAGGCGTTCTACGTCGGCCCGATCCCATACAGCGAAGGAATCGCGTTCCCAGGCATGATCGATCTGGACATGGACACCTTCGTGGGGGGCAACGGCCAACCGGAAGGATTCGACCAGTTCTTTCGCGCCCACGAGGTGGGACATCAGTGGTGGGGAATCGCGGTCGACTACGCCAGCTATCGCGACCAGTGGTTGAGCGAGGGTCTCGCGAGCTTCTCGGGGCTCTGGTTCATGCAGACCGCCCTCAAGAACAACAAGGCGTATTTCGATTTCCTCGAGCGGTATCGGAACGACATCAAGTCGGTCGCCGATGCCGGTCCCGTGGCCCTCGGCTATCGCGCCTCCACCCAGGAGCATCCTGCTGGCTACAGCGTCCTGATCTATGAGAAGGGAGCGTGGCTGGCCCATATGCTTCGCGTCCTCATGCTCAATTTCGGCAGCATGAACGAAGATCGCTTCGGCCAGACGATGCAGGACTTCTATCAGAGCTATCACGGCGGCCGCGCCTCGACCGCCGACTTCCAGCGCGTCGTCGAGAAGCACATCGGGATCCCGATGGACTGGTTCTTCAAGGAGTACTACGAGGGCACGGCGCTCCCGACCTACCAGACGGCGTGGAAGGCGGAGGCCGGCGCCGACGGCAAGGTCACGGTGCACCTCCGGGTGGCCCAGAGCGGCGTCCCCGACGACTTCGAGAACTACATCCCGATCGCGATCGACCTGGGCGGCAACCGCGTCGCGCACCTGCGGATGCACGTGAAGGGCCCGTTGACGACGATGGATGTCCCCGGGATGCCCGCCGCCCCCAAGACGGTCAAGTTCAACGACCTGAGCGGCGTCCTCGCCGCCGATTTCAAGAACGTCGGGTGGTAAGGACCCATCGATGACCCTCCGCTCACTCGCGCTCCTGTTCGCCGCATCCAGCCTCGCCGCCTCGGCCCGGGCCCAGACGCCGGGCGATGCCGATACCGCGATGACCGCGGCGGCGATGGAATCGATGTCCCGTCCGATGACCGCAGATCCCCATATGCGGATGACCGAATCGCGCTCCACCGCTCCGGGAGACTCCGCCCGCGCCGTAACGCTCATCGCGACCGTCCGCCTGGACCTCGTGAAATACCGGAACGTTGATTCGGCGCTCGCGGATGGCTTCCGCCCCTTCCACCCCGAGATCCGCCAGCCGGTCTACCACTACACCAACCTCGGCAACGCGCTCGAAGCTCGGATGACCTTCGATCCGGCGCACCCGACCTCGCTGCTCTACCGCAAGAACGCCGACGGGACCTTCACGCTCACCGGCGTGATGTATACCGCGCCACGCCGCCTTACGATGGACCAGCTGGACCAACGGGTGCCGCTCTCGATCACCCACTGGCACGAGCACACCAACTGGTGCGTGCCGCCCGCCGGTGCGCGCGAGCGCTGGCTCGAGCGCAAGGATGGCGTCCCGGTCTTCGGTCCCCACAGCGCGATCGCCACGAAGGAAGGGTGTGATGCCGTCGGGGGCCGGTTCCTTCCCCGGATATTCAACTGGATGGTCCACGTGAACGCTTTCGCGTCCGACGACCCCGCAGTGATCTGGAGCGGAGACCACCACTGAGCGCCGCGCAGCTGCAGATCCGCTTCACCAAGCGGGCCGACGGTACGGCTATCCTCGCCTGTGTTCCCCCCGGCGGGGAGCCGGCGCGGGCCGATCTCGGTGGCGTCAATGACTGGGGGCCGGTGCATGACCTGGCCCACTATGTGATCGAGTCCACTCTGGGCCTGCGCCACGGCCTCTTCGGATGCCTCGCTGATGGCTGGGAAGTCGCGGACCTCGAACTCGGCGTGCGGCGCGATGTGCCCGACGATGCGCTCCTGGCCCGGTGCCTGGCCGGCGTCCTCGCCCGCGATGCGATGGGCCCCGAGCCGATGTCGGTCGAGGAGTTCAACTGGGCCGCGACCGCGAACGCCGCGGCTACCCGCCCAGGATTCCGGATGCCGCAGATCCCCGCGGAACTCCTGGACCAGTTCCGCACCGCTCTCGCGGTACTCCGGCGTCGCTGGGGCGGACTGCCGAGCGGGGGAACCCTGGAGTTGACCTTCGAGGCCTAGCCGCCGAGTTTGGAAGCCATGGCAACCCCCACTCTCTGCCCCACCAGTGCCAGCAACGAGACCTTCGGCGGTGTGACGTACCACCTCGAAGGAGAGCTCGTCCCCGTCCTCCACATCGAACTGGACCGGGTCCCGGTCTACTTCGAACACCACGTCCTCCTCTGGAAGCATCCCGCAGTCGCGATTGGCATCAAGTCGCTCGCGGGCGCCTTCAAGCGGATCCTCTCGGGAATGCCGGTCTTCATGACCGAGGCGAGCGGGAAGGGACATATCGCCTTCAGCCGGGATGGGGCGGGCCACATCGTGCCGATGCACCTCAAGCCTGGTCAAACCATCGAAGTGCGGGAGCATCAATTCCTCGCCGCCACCGGCGGAGTGGACTACACCTTCCAGCGGGTCAAGGGAATCGCCAATCTCCTGATGGGGGGGACCGGCTTTTTCATTGACACCTTCCACGCCGCGCGGGGTGAGGGGATCGTCTGGCTTCACGGCTATGGCAACGTCTTCGAGGTGACGCTCTCGGCCGGCGAATCCATTGACATCGAACCGGGTGCCTGGGTGTACAAAGACCCGGGAGTCCAGATGGAAACACAGTTCCAGAAGCTCACCACCGGACTCTTCGCGAGCGCGGGACAGATGGCCTGGAATCGTTTCACCGGGCCGGGCCGGGTGGGGATCCAGTCGATGTCGCTCCACTTGCCGGCCGCGGAGTAGACCTCACCCCCTGACCCCCGCTCTCGTCCTTGACCCTCACCCCC
>JBIOIC010000173.1:0-4784 GCA_044449625.1 Gemmatimonadales bacterium
GCGCCCACCACCCGGAGACCGGGAAGGACCGCTCGCAGCCCCTCCGCGGCCCAGGCCGCGGCGCCGCCGTATCCGCCCCCCAGCACCACTCCCCGCAGCGACGCCGTCTTGAACGGGATCCTATCCGACACGATCGCGCTCACGATGCGGCTCTCGATCACCGGCTCGATGGGATCGATCGCCGCGAAGTGGACCCCGGGGACCGCCGCCGCGAGAGCGGTGACGATGCCGGCCACATCCCCCACCAGCACGGCGTACCCCCCCGGACCGGCGAGGCCAAGGAAGGCCTGCACCGCTTCGGCGGTAACGGGGGCTCGGACGCTCAGACGCTCAGGACTCGCCGGGAAGAGGACCACCCCATCAACGATCCGGTATTCGGCATTGCAGACCGGGCAGCCGAGGAGGCCGGAGCGCACGCTCCGATCGACCGTCTCGCCGGGAAGGAGGACGAGGAACGATTCGGCGTGATCGGCGGGGCAACGGAGGTGGTCGGTGAGCTCTATGTACAATGGGAGAAAGGAGAAGGGGGAAAGGGGTGCAACTCTTACTCTGGTTCGATCCCGGCGGCTCGAAGGAAGCGCTCGGCCAGCTGCTCCAGCCGGTCGTCGCCGCGGCGGCGGGCATCGGCGAGGATCCGCCGAACGTGAGGGACGAGTTCCAGCGCCCCCCATAGAAACCCCGTGGCCTCCTCGGCGCCGGCCGTATCTCCCTCATTGGCGCCGCGGAGCATCGCCCGCGCGGCGGCTTCGGGAAAGCCGGGATCGTCGGCGGGCGGAAGGGGATACCGGTGCTCGGGACGCGGCTCCCCCGCCGCGTCGTCGTTGACGAAGGCGCGGGACATAATGGTTAGGGCTTGAAGACCACCCACGCCAGCTTCCCCTCGACCACCGTCACCTGGCGGAAGACCCTCTTCCCGTCGATCTCCACGCCGAGGATGTAGGTCCCCGCCGGGACGTCGGAGATGGCAAAGTGTTCGTGATAGAGGGGGTGGCTGTGGTTCTTCGGCCCGTAAGTCTCGATGTAGCTGAACGGGGTCTCGATCGGTTCCGGTTTGACCAGCCCGAAGATCTGCGCCTGCGGCACCGGCTTGCCGGCGGTGTCCCACACCTGCCCCGCAATGATCCCGGTCTTCTCCAGCGGCTGGATCCAGAGCTCAGGATTGGTGGTGTAGCTCGGATAGCGATTGAGCGAATCCACGATCGCCGCCACCGAATCGGTCGGACTGGCGTGCACTTCGAGATGCAGATGATCGTTGGTGGCGCGCCCGGTGTTGCCGACCCAGGCGATGACGGTCCCTTCCTTCACCCGCTCGCCGACGTGGACACCGAGCCGGGAGTTGTGATAGTAGACCGAGTAGAGGCGGAGCTTGACTGCCGGACCCGGCGGGCCTGACTCGGGTGAGGTCGGGACCGATCCGGTGAGGGTCGAGTCCATCAGGATGGCGACGGTATTGGCCCCCGCCTCCGCCGGCCCGGAGTAGACCACGACCCCGCTGCCGATGGCATGCACCGGGGTGCCATCGGGGTTGTTGAACTCCACCCCCTGATGCGGCTGGAAGTAACCGCCCATCGTCGAGCCGTAGCGGTAGGTCTGGTCAATGTGGGAGTTGTCCCCCAGCGAGATCGGTCGCTGGAACCAGGTGGTGCGGAGATCCTTCCCCGAATCGGCGACGACGCTTGCCTTGGTGAAGCAGGGGATGGTATCGGAATTGAACTTGAGCCCGCACTGGGTCCCGACCACCAGCCGGCCGTTCAAGAGCAGGCTGTTGATGGGCCGGAACGCGGTCGGCCCCGCGGGCGTCGCGGTCCATCCGGTGGAATCGTGAGCCAGACGCTCGACACCGGCCAGGGTCGACAGCGCGATTCCCTTCCGATCAATGGTGATGCGCCGGACGTACTCGCTCGGGAGCACGGGGAAGGCCGAGTCGGCGGGGCCGAAGGCGAGCGGGCCGGTGGCATCTTCGATCGCCTGCCAATGAGCGCCATCATCGGTCGTCACCTGCACCCCGTCGGCGGTCGCGATGTAGACGGTGTCTCCCCGCACCACGATCCCGTCGGGCGCCACATACTGCCACTCGGGACCGAGCTGACGCAGCGACCAGCTCTTCCAGGTGTGGCCGCCGTCGAGGGAGAGACCCCAGCCATTGCCGACCGTGCCGTACCAGATCTCCCCCCGGGCCCCGAAGGCAATCGCATTGACGAAGTCGAAGGAGATCGAGGTCGCGGAGGTGTCGTGCCGGATATGCCCCCACGTCTTCCCGTTCGGCGGCAGGATGTAGATCCCGCGCCCGTAGGTGCCGGCCCAGATCCCGCCGTAGGCATCCCGCGCCAGGGCAAGGACATGTACCCCCCAGCCGGTCGAGTCGGGGATCTGCGGCACCCCCATCCCCACCGGAGCCGCAACCCCCTTGGCCTCCTTACGGGTCATCTTGCGGATCTGGGCCGCGAGGCCACCGGTGGCGAGCAGCGCGAGCAAGGTCAGCGCGAGCAGTACTCGGCCAACCGAACGCGGGAAGGTCAGCTTCATCGTATCAACTCCATTCGGATCCATTCGATTCTCACTCGTGCCGGCCGAGTGGCGGCGAACACGACCGCTTCGGCAACATCCTGGGCTCGCAACATCTGTTCCCGGGCCGGGAGAGTCTCTCGCGGGCCCGCGGTGACTCCCTTCCATACATCGGTATCGGTCGGCCCCGGGGAGACGAGAGTACACCGCACCCCGGTGTCCGCGCACTCCGCCGCCAGCGCCTCGTGCAATCCGCGCACCCCGAACTTACTCGCGCCGTATGCCGCGTTGCCGGGAAAGCCGACATGATCGGCCACGCTCCCGATGGTGACGAAGGTTCCCCGCCCTGCCGCCTGCATCGCGGGGAGAAAGGCTCGCGCCACGGCGAACGCCCCGGTCAGATTGAGCGCCACCTGTTCGGTGAACTCCTGGACCGAAAGCTGCTGCAGCCGCTTCATCACGAAGGCGCCGGCGTTGCTCACCACCAGATCGGGGGTGCCGAGCCGGAGGATCTCCTGGGCGACGCGCTCGACTTCACCGGCGATCGTGATGTCGCAGCGAAAATCGCGATCGGCGCCAGGCGCCGTGCCGGCCTTGCTGTCGCTGAGTGACCGCGCGAGCCGTACGACCTGGAACCCCGCGGCGCCGAGCGCGGCGGCGCTGGCGGCCCCGATCCCGCGGGAGGCTCCGGTCACCACCGCGAGCGGGCGGCTCATCGGAGCGGGTGGCCCCCCTGCACCAGGCGGAGGAACTCTTCGCGGGTGCGGTGGTCGTCGCGGAAGACGCCGCGAAGCGCGCTCGTCACCGTCTTGCTGTTCTGCTTCTCGACCCCGCGCATCGCCATGCAGAGGTGGACCGCCTCGATCACGACCCCGACGCCCTGAGGTTCCAGGACCTCCATCACCGCATCGGCCACCTGGTCGGTCAGGCGCTCTTGGACCTGGAGCCGCCGAGCGAAGACCTCGACGATGCGAGGGAGCTTGGAGAGCCCGACGATCCGGCCATTCGGAATGTAGGCGACGTGCGCCTGGCCGAAGAACGGGAGGAGGTGGTGCTCACAGAGCGAATAGAGCTCGATGTCCCGCACCAGGATCATGCTCTCGTGCAATTCCTCGAAGACCGCATCACCCACGACCTGGGCGACGGAAAGCTCATACCCGCGCGTGAGCCAGCGGAGCGAGGCCTCGACCCGCTCCGGCGTCTTCCGGAGGCCGGGACGGTCGGGGTCTTCGCCCAGGGACTCGAGCATCGCCCGGACGTGGGGCTGGAAATCGGCGTCAGCGGCCATCATACTCCACGTAGTTGCGGGGGGTCTCCCAGAGGCGGAGACGGAGCACGAGCTCCGCGGGGAGCAACGGGCGCAAGACGCGCCACGCCACCACGGCGATGTTCTCGGCCGAGGGCATCAGGTCACGGAACCAGTCCACGTCCAGATTGAGATTCTTGTGGTCCAGCCGGCCCACCAGGTGCTCCTCGGCCAGCCGCTTCAATTCTCCAGTATCCATCACGTAGCCGGTGTCGGGCGAGACCAGGCCCTCGACCGTCACGTCAAGCTCGTAGTTGTGGCCGTGCCAGTTCGGATTGTTGCAGGGCCCGAAGGTCTCGGCGTTCCACGCGTCCGACTTGGCCGGATTGTGGAGCCGGTGGGCGGCGTTGAAATGAAGCCGCCGGGTCACGGCGCAGATGGGCATGGGTTCCATTCCGGGAAAGACCGCGCCGGCCACAGGGCCGGCGCGGTGACGGGGCGGCTGCACCCCGGAAGAGCCAGGCGAACGGCGGCAGGAAGGAGTATTGAAGCCCGTTGGAAATGGTCGGTGCCCGCTCTCCTGCGTCTGCCTTCCCCCGGGGGGCATGACATCGGCAGAAAAATATGGGCCCCGCAACGAACCTGTTGGCTCAATAAGTGAGCTCCCCACCGTCGTCCGTGAGGGTTAAGATACGGACCGGTCCCGGGCGCGTCAATCATCGCAGGGAGGACGTTGTGTCCCAAGCGCTTACACTCGTGGTCGCCATCGTCGCACTGGCCGTGTGGGTCCTGTTCGCCTTCATTCTCAAGGTCGGCAACGGCGCGATCCACCTCCTCCTGGCCCTCGGCGCCACGCTTTTGGTGCGATGGATTGCCCTCGGCGGCGCGAAGACACCCTCCCGGGGGCCGAGCGCCTGAGAGGCCGGGAGGAGGGAGGGGAGGAGGGGAAGAGGCGAGGAGGAGAACGCGGCATTGTGGAGCGGGAAAGTTCCCCGGTCGGCGCCCGCGCTCTTCGCTCCCTCTCCTTATCACC
>JBIOIC010000174.1:0-4756 GCA_044449625.1 Gemmatimonadales bacterium
CGGAGGGAGTAGTCGAGCTCGCGGAGGGCGGCGAGCATGTTGGAGACCGTCTGCAGCGGGCGGACGACCCGCTCGTGCAGCGCCCAGGCGTAACCGAAGAGGGGGACCAGGATGAAGAGGGAGATCGTCGCCTCGGCGCGGAGGCTCAACTCTCCGCTCCAGGTGAGCCAGAGAGCGACGATCACGGCCGGTGCTCCGCCGAGGAGCGCCAGCCGGGTGATCTGTCGTTCGTAGGGGGCCGGCTTCACCGTCAGAGGCCGTGACTCTGGAGCCGCCGGTAGAGCGCGCTCCGGGAGAGGCCGAGCGCCGTGGCAGCGGCGCTCACATTGCCGTTACTGCGGGCGAGCGCCCGCTGGATGAGGAGGCGCTCGACTTCTTCGAGGCTCAGGTCTTCGAGTCGGGTGCCGGTGTCGCCGGCGGGGCGGAGGTTGAGATCGGCGGCGCGTACCACATCGCCCTCGGCCAGGAGCACCGCCCGTTCGATGACGTGAGCCAGCTCCCGCACGTTGCCGGGCCAGGGGGAGGCGAGCAGCGCGCGCATCGCATCGGCGTGGAACCGTGCCACCGGCTTCCGGTAGCGCTCGGCGTACTCCTTGAGGAAACGGATCGCGAGGATCGGGATGTCCTCCTGCCGTTCGCGAAGGGGCGGGAGCCGGATCTCGATCGTGTTCAGGCGAAAGAGGAGGTCCTGGCGGAAACGCCCCGCCGCGACCTCGGCAGCCAGATCGGCGGCGGTGGTGCAGATGATCCGGAGACTCACCTGGCGGGCTTTGACCGAACCGATCCGCTCGACGCTGCCGCTCTGCAGGACGCGGAGGAGCTTGACCTGCTGCGGCAGGGAGAGATCGCTGATCTCTTCGAGGAGGACCGTGCCGCCGTCCGCCACTTCGAGCCGCCCCACCCGCTCGGTGTGCGCCTCGGACGTCGCTCCCTTCGCGTAGCCGAAGAGTTCGCCTTCGAAGGCGGCCTCCGAGAGACCGGCGAGACTCACCGTGACCAGCGGGCGCGTCGCACGCGGCGAGCTTGCGTAGAGCCACCGGGCGAGGATCTCCTTGCCGGTACCGTGTTCGCCGGTGATCAGCGCGTTGGCCTCCGTCGTGCCGACCCGTTCGAGGAGCCGGAGGACCGGCTGCATCGATGGTGCCGTGGCGACCAGCTCCGGGGCGCCGTGGCGGCGAAGGATCAGGTTCTCGCTCTCGAGGCGCTGGCCTCGGCGGAGGGCCGCGCCGAGCGCGACCTGGGTGCGGAGGACCTGGAGGAGGCGCGCGTTGTCCCACGGCTTCTCGATGTAGTCGCGGGCACCGCGGCGCATCGCTTCGACCGCGCCGTCGATGCTGCCCCACGCCGTCATCACCAGGAGCGGGAGTGTCGCGTCGAGCAGCTGGACCCGAGAGAGGAGGTCGAGCCCTTCCGCGCCACCGGTCGTGTCGCGGGTGTAGTTCATGTCGAGGACCACGACGTCGAAGTCACGCGCTTCGATCGCGGCGAGGATCCCGCCGGGAGAGGTGGCCGTCTCGACTTGGTACCCCGCGCCCTTCAGCAGGAGCCGAAGCGCTTCGAGGACGTGGCTGTCGTCATCGGCGATGAGGACGCGGGTACCGGGGGGGATCATCAAGGGAATATGGAGGAGAACGGAGACCGGAGCAAGGAGCAGGGAGAAGGGGAACGTCATAGAGGACAAGGGAGAAGGGGAGCGTCGGGGAGCGGGCGATATTTCGCTCGGGCCAGAACGGATTTGGTTGTCGGTCGGCGCTCGGGGCGAGCACGTTGTGGCATGCTCGATCATCGGAACCTTGTTGCGTGGCAGGTCTCTCGGGCCGTGGTGGTCGGCGTTCTCCGTCTGGCCCGGCACCGATGGCAGCCGTGGGCCTCCGCGCTCTTCGACCAGCTTCAGCGAGCATCCTTGTCAGTCCAGTTGAACATCGCCGAGGGGTACGCATTCGGCCTTTCGCCGACTTATCGGCGTCATCTCGGGATCGCATACGGGTCCTGTGTCGAAACGATCGAACTGATCGAGTTGGCGGCAGAATGCGGCCTGCTCCGCCCTGACGGCGATCAGGATCTCTTGGCCGATGCCCGTCGCAGCCGGGCCCTGTTGATCGGTCTCTTGCGGCGCCATCGGCCGATGCGAGGCACCACGCCGGCCACCGATTGAGTTTCTTCGTCTTTTCCCTTTCTCCCTTCCCCCTTCTCCTTTCTCCTATTCAGCGCGCAGCGCCACCATCGGATCGACCTGGGTCGCGCGGCGGGCGGGGAGGTAGCTCGCGAGGAGGGCGACGGAGACCAGGATCAGCGGGATCGCGACGAAGGTGAGCGGATCGGTCGGACTCAGATTGAAGAGCAGGCTCTGCATCACCCGGGTCACGCCGAAGGCCGCCACCAGTCCGATCCCCACGCCGGCGAGGGCGAGCCGCACCCCTTGGCCGAGGACGAGGCCGAGGACATCGCCGGCGTTGGCACCGAGCGCCAGGCGGACGCCGAGTTCGCGGGTGCGCTGGGTCACCGTGTAACTCATTACCCCGTAGAGCCCGATCGAGGCGAGCACCAAGGCCAGGAGCGCGAAGCCGCCGAGGAGGATCATCGCGAAGCGGCGCGATCCGGTCGATTGCTCGATCAACTCATCCATCGTCTTGACCCCGGCGAGCGGGAGATCGGCGTCGACCCCCTTGACCGCCGCCCGCACTGCCGGGAGGGCCGTCATCGGATCGCCGGCGGTACGCACGGTGAAGCCGAGGAAGGGGAGCCCCTGCTGGGCCAGCGGGAGGTAGAGCTGGGTCCGCTTCTTGGCGTCGAGTCCTTCGTGCATCGTGTGGCCCACGACGCCGACCACCTGGATCCAGTGGACCGTGGAGTCGGTCAGGTTGTCGAAGGTGAGGCGACGACCGATCGGATCGGTGTGGGGCCAGTAGCGGTCGACCATCTCCTGGTCCACGATCGCGACCTCCGGCGCACCGACGCGATCCTGGGGTGTGAACTGCCGTCCGGAGATGAGCGGGGCCTTGAGGCTCGGCAGATAGTTCGGAGTGACCACCCGGATGTCCCCCCACGGGTTCGGCGCTCCCTTGGCGGCCTGGAACCCCTCGACGTTGAAGCTCGTCGTCGACCAGTTGCCGCCGAAGGGGATGTTGCTGGTCCCGCCGGCGGAGATGACACCGGGGACGTGGTTGAGCGCGCCATCGATCCGGTCGAGCACCGCATCACGCAGCGTGTCGTTCGAGTACCTGGCCTGCGGCAGCGTCACCACGAAGGTGAGGAGGTGATCGGGGTGGAAGCCGGGGTCGACCCCGACCAGGCGGCTGAAGCTCCGGATCAGAAGTCCGGCGCCCACCAGCAGTGTCAGCGCGAGCGCGATGGTCGAGACCACGAGGCCGCGCCGGAGGGCCAGGCTCCCCCGTTCACCGATCCCGCCTCGCCCCCCTTCCTTAAGAGAGGCGTGGAGGTCGCTCTGGGCGACCTGGATCGCCGGCATCAGGCCGAAGATGATGCCGGTGCCGAGGGAGATCAGGAGCGCGAAGGCGAGGACGCGGAAATCGACGCCGATGTGCGCCGTCGGCGGGAGGTTCCCGGCGTTGAGCGTGAGGAGGACGGGGACGCCCCAGGTGGCGAGGAGGAGTCCGAGGAGGCCACCTGCGAGTGCGAGGACCATGCTCTCGGTCAGGAGGAGGCGCATCAGGCGGCGGGGAGAGGCGCCGAGGGCCACCCGGACGGCGATGTCGCGCGCCTTGGCGGAGGTACGGGCCAACTGGAGGTTGGCGACGTTGGCGCAGGCGATGAGGAGCACGAACGCCACGGCGCCGAGGAGCATCAGCAGCCCCGAACGGATGTTCCGGGCCGATTCGGCGGCGAGTCCCGTCACCTGCAGATCCCAATCGGGGGAGAACTGTCCCGGGAACTTCGCTTTCAGCTGTTCGGCGTGCGCGTGCATCGATACCTGGGCCTGTTGCAGCGAGACCCCGGGAGCGAGCCGGCCGGTGAAGGCGAGGTATTCGTTGGTCCAGCGGTTGTCCGCGTATTCGGCCGGCTTGAAGGTGATCGGCGACCAGAGATCGCTCCGGCCGGCGAAGAAGTCGTGGAAGCTCGCCGGCATCACGCCGACGATCTCATAGTTCTCGTTGTCGAGCAGGAGCTTCCGCCCGATGACGGCGCGGTCGCCGCCGAAGTGGCTCTGCCAGAAGCCCCAGCTCAGCACCGCGACGTGCTCCTTCCCCGCCTGCGCCTCGTCGGGCTGCAAGGCTCGGCCGAGCATCGGTGCCACGCCGAAGGTGGGGAAGAAGTCGCCCGAGACCTTCACCACGGCGACCCGCTCCGGCTCACCACCGCCGGTCAGGTTCATCGCCATCTGGTTCTCGACCGCGGCGCGCTCGAAGACACCGGAAAGTCCACTGTAGTCGCGGAAACCCGGTACCGACACGCTGGCGCGGAGGTTGTTGAGCGAGGGGTAGAAATGGTTGACCGACACCAGGCGTTCGGGCTGCCGGTAGGGCAGGGGCGTGAGGAGGACGCCGTTCACCACCGAGAAGATCGCCGCGTTGGCACCGATGCCGAGTGCCAGAGTGAGCACCGCGACGACGGTGAAGCCAGGGCTCTTCAGGAGCGAGCGGACCGCGTAGTGGATGTCGTTGATCAGCGTATCCACAGGTGACTCCAGTGTGAGAGCTTGTCGCTATCCGCTATCCGTCCATCCGTCTATGCGTCCATCCGTCCACGCGGCTTCCCACCCGCCAACGCGGCCGTTCACGCGGCCCATCACGCGCCC
>JBIOIC010000175.1:0-4735 GCA_044449625.1 Gemmatimonadales bacterium
GTCCCACATTTCCCGGCTCTTTTCACCCTCTCGCAAAACCGGTAGCTTTCCCCTATGCCGACCCTCTCCGTGGCCGCGCTCCGGAAGGAGTTGAAAGGGGGCAAACTGCGCCCGGTCTACTACTTCCACGGCCCCGAAGAGACCTTGAAACACGAGGCGGCCGAAGCCCTGCTCGACGCCGCGCTCGATCCCTCCCTCCGCGATTTCAACTACGACCAGCGTTCGGCCCAGACCGTCGACGCCGAATCGCTGCACGCGCTGCTCAACACCCTGCCGATGATGGCGGAACGCCGGGTGGTGATCCTCCGCGACGTCGAGGCGCTCCGGAAGAAGGGGAACGCCCGGGCAGCGCTCCTGAAGTACGTGGCGGACCCGTCCGAAGGGACGATGCTCATCCTCATCCAGTCGGCGCCGAAGAAAGAAGATCGGGACGACAAGTCCGACGCCGACCTCGCGGCCGCGACCCAGTCGGTCATTTTCGCTGAACTCGACTCCGACGAGGCGCTCGCCTGGGTGGAGCGTACGGCCAAGAAGCTCGGCGTCTCCTTCGCCCCCGATGCCGCTCGGCACTTGGTCGAGGCGGCGGGCCCGGAACTCGCCCTGCTCAAACTCGAACTCCAGAAATTCTCCTCCCTCGGCGGTAGTGTGCCGATCACGCCGACGCGGGTGGGAGAGCTGATCGGCGTCCGCTTCGGCGAGACGACCTACGACTGGCGCGATGCGGTGCTCTCCGGTGATGTCGCCAAGGCGACCCGGATCATCGCCCCGCTCCTCGACCAGAGCGGCAACAGCGCCGTCGGACTCGTCACCCTGCTCGGCAGTTCGCTCATCGCCCTCGGCATCGCCCGCGCCCACTTCGAGAAGAAGTTGACCGGTTTCGCCCTGTCCAAGGCGATCTGGGATACCCTCATCCGGACCCGCCCCCGCGTGGGTGACTGGAAGGCGTTCGCCAACAATCTGGGACGCTGGGCCCCGCTCTGGTCCCAGGGCCGGATCCGTCGCGCGCTCGAGGCGACTCTCGCCGCCGACCAGGCGCTCAAGGGGACCCGCCTCTCCACCGATGAAGCGGTCCTGATCGATCTCATCCTCCAGCTCGCGCCCCTCGCCGGACGCCGGGAGGTCGCGTGAAGCGCATCTATCTGTTCACCGCCGTAGTCTTGTTCTCCGCCTCTGCGTCTCTCCGCCTCTCCGCGCAGAGCGACCCCCGCCTCCTCGCCGCCGTCTCGCTGGCTCAGCAGGGTCAGGGTGATTCGGCCCGCGCCGCGGTCAACGCGATCCTCAACGTCACCTCCACCGCCGATCCGCTGTACGCCGAGGCGCTCTACACCCTGGGCCGGATTGCGCCGACGACCGCGGAGATGGAGAAGCAGATGCGGCGAGTGGCGGTCGAGTTCGCCAGCTCCGCCTGGGCCGACAATGCACTGCTCCAACTGGCCCAGTTGAACTACGCCGCCGGAGACCTGCCGAGCGCTGAGCGTGCACTGGAGCATCTGCGGGCGGACTATCCGACCACCGATGTCCTCGCCCCCGCCTCTCTCTGGGCCGCGCGCGCCTATTTCACCCAGGGCAACATCGCCGCCGGGTGCGATTGGTTGAAAGCGGGCACGGCCGCCGTCGGAACCGATGTCGAGCTGCAGAACCAGCTCCAATTCCTGCAGACCCGATGCGGGGTCGCGGTCGACACCGCGAAGAAGACCGACTCGACGCGGACATCCCGCCCGGCGGATACGGCGCGTGTCGCTACCCCCGTGGTGGCGCCGGTGGACACCACGCGCGCGCATCGTGACACCACCACGCCGACAGCGCCGCCGCCGGCAAAACCGGACAGCACGAAGCCGGCTGCCAGGCCCGATACCACCCGCCCGGTTCCCGCGCCAGCGCCGGCCCGCACGATATTCACAGTACAGGTCGCCTCGCTCAAGACCGAGACACAGGCCACGTCGCTTGCCGAGATGCTGGGCAAAGACGGCTTCGCGCCGCACATCGTGAATGAAGCCGACGGATCTCGAAAGGTCCGGGCGGGACGCTTCGCGACCCGCGCGGAAGCGGATGCCTGGGCCAGGAAACTCCGGGTCAAGTACGGACCGGTGTTCGTGGTCGAGGAACGCCCTTGAGCGGACGGGTGACCGAGAGCGGCACGCCGTTGATGGCGCAGTACCGGGAGATCAAGGCGCGGCACCCCAACGCGATCCTCTTCTTCCGGATGGGTGAGTTCTACGAGATGTTCTTCGATGACGCCGAACTCGGCGCCCGGACCCTCGGCATCACCCTTACCTCGCGCGGCGACGGCGTTCCCCTCGCCGGAGTTCCCGTCAAAGCCGCCGCGGATTACCTCCGCCAGCTCCTCGCCGCCGGTCACCGCGTCGCCATCTGCGAACAGGTCGAAGACCCGAAGCTCGCCAAGGGGATCGTCCGCCGCGAAGTGGTGGAGACGATCACCCCCGGTGCCGTGCTCGATGATTCCTTTCTCGCCGGTACGCGGAACAACTTCCTGGTGGCGGCGTGGTCGGATGAGGCGCACGGGCCGGTGGGCGGATTGGCGGCTGTCGATCTCTCGACCGGGGAGTTCCTGCTGGAGACCGTCGCCGCGGAGCAGCTCGCCGAATCAGTGGCGCGTCTCGGCCCCGCTGAAGTCGTGCACCCCGCCGATTTCGAGCTCCTGCTCGACGACGGGGTCATGCGCACGCCGCGGGAAGGGTGGGAGTTCGATCCAGCGCTCGCGCAGGACGAGCTCGCCCGCCGCTTCCAGCTCGCCTCCCTCGACGGTCTCGGCCTCGGTGTCGAAGATGCTCCGGCGATCGGTGCCGCGGGCGCGCTCTTGCGCTATCTGAGCGAATTGCAGCCCGGCGGCCTGCCGCACCTGATGCGGCCGGTCCCGCGCCGCGTGGAGGGACACCTCTGGCTCGATGAGATGACCCGCCGGAATCTCGAGCTGGTCGAACCGCTCCGCGCCGGCACCAAGGACGCCACCCTGTTTGAGACCCTCGACGCGACGGTGACGCCGATGGGGGCGCGTCTGCTGCGGCAATGGATCCTTTCACCCCTCACCGACCCCGCCGCGATCGACCAGCGGCTCGACGCCGTCGACGTCCTGGTGCAGGATGGCCAAGGCCGCGTCCGGCTCCGGGAAGCGCTCGATGGCGTCCGCGATCTCGAACGCCTGGCCGGACGGGCCGCCGCCGGACGCGCCACCCCGCGTGAACTCGGCGCCCTCCGCGACTCGGTGCAGCGGCTGCCCGGCGTCCTTTCCGCATTTACCGGATTGAAGGCGCGGGAACGAAGTACCCTCCTCGCCGCGATCGAGCGCGGTTTCGATCTCCTCGGTGATCTCGCCGCGCGCCTGGCCGCCGGACTCTCCGACCGCCCACCCGCCGTCCTGAACGATGGCGAGACGATCCGCGCCGGCTTCGACGCCGAGCTCGACGAACTCCGCGGACTTCGCGACGGGGGCAAGAGCTACATCGTCTCGCTGCAGGAGCGGGAACGGACCCGCACCGGAATCCCCTCGCTCAAGGTCGGGTACAACAAGGTCTTCGGGTACTACCTCGAGGTGACCCACGTGCACGCTGGCCGGGTGCCTCCCGACTACGAACGGCGGCAGACTCTGGCGGGAGCGGAGCGCTACGTGACGCCGGAGTTGAAGGAGTACGAGGCGAAGGTGCTGGGGGCGGAGGAGGGGATCGGCAAGCGGGAAGGAACGCTCTTCGTCGCACTGCGCGATGAGGCGGGACGCGCCGCCGGCCGTCTGCAGCGAACCGCCCGGGCCCTGGCGCAACTCGATGTATGGGCCGCCTTCGCGGAGCTGGCGGAACGCCATCGCTATGTGCGGCCGATCATCCACGATCGCTTCGAGCTCTCGCTCACCGCGAGCCGCCATCCGGTGCTGGAACGGCGGATGCCGCGGGAGAGCTTCATCCCAAACGACGTGCGCTTCGAGCCCGCGGCGCGGCTGCTGCTTGTCACCGGCCCCAATATGGCGGGCAAGAGCACGATCCTCCGCCAAATCGGGCTCTGTGTCCTCCTCGCGCAGCTCGGCTCCTTCGTGCCGGCCGAGGCGGCGGAGATCGGCGTCATCGACCGGCTCTTCACCCGAGTCGGTGCGAGCGACAACCTGGCGCGAGGACAATCGACCTTCATGGTGGAGATGAGCGAGACCAGCGCCATCCTGCACAACGCGACGGCCAGGAGCCTGGTGTTGCTGGACGAGATCGGCCGGGGGACTTCGACCTATGACGGGGTCGCGATCGCGTGGGCAGTGTCGGAGCACCTGCACGATCAGGTCGGGTGCAAGACGATGTTTGCCACCCACTATCACGAACTGATGCAGCTCCCCGAGACCCTGGCGCACGCGCGGAACCTGAACGTCGCGGTGCGGGAGAGCGGCGGCACCGTGGTCTTCCTCCACCGGCTGGAGCCGGGGGGAACGGATCAGAGTTATGGCGTGCATGTCGCCGAGCTGGCGGGGTTGCCGGCACCGGTGGTGCGGCGCGCGAAGGAGGTGCTCGCGACCCTCGAAGGGGATCATCGAGTGGCGCCCGGAGCGCCGCCGGCACCGACAGATCCGGGGCAGCTCGCGTTCTTCGCACCGGCTCCGCTGCCGCCCCCCGATCCGGTGATGCAGGAGCTTCGCGCGACCGACGTCGATTCGCTCACGCCGCTCGAGGCGTTGAACCGCCTGGCGGAGCTCAAGAAGCGAGCATCGCGGCAGGACTAGAACAACAACACCACGGAGGCA
>JBIOIC010000176.1:0-4715 GCA_044449625.1 Gemmatimonadales bacterium
CGCCGGCGGCGCTCCCGCACTCAGCACCCGTAGCAGCACCGCCCCGGTCGGAGTCGTTGCCTCGCCGATCACGGGCCCGTCCGGACCGATCGCCAGGCCCTCGAGCAAGTTCAGCGTTGCCGGAGCGGGAACGGCCATCACGCCATGGGCGGCCCGGATCCACCCATTGCCCAACGCCACCGGCCGGCTGAACACCCGGCGGATCCCCAGGCGCTCAAACCCCTCGATCCCGCCCACGATATCGACCAGCGCATCCATCGCGCCAACTTCATGCAGCTGCACCTCGTTCCACGGCATCCCGTGGACCCTTCCCTCGGCTTCGCCCAGGAGCTGCAACGCCTCGACGGCCTTGCCTCGCACCCAGGGCGAAAGCGCCGCTCGTTCCACCAACGCCACCAAGTCACCGACGTGCCGGTGGTCGTGGTCGTCCTCGTTTCCATGATGGTGTCCATCGTGCGAATGCGGGCGGCCGTGGCCATGCGCATCGTGTTCGTGATGATCGTGGGAATGGTGGTGGTGATCCCCTGCCCCGAGTGCCTCGCTTGGCCCCTCGGACGATCCATCCGCCAATCGGACGTGCACCTGAACGCAGGAAACACCGCACCGCATGACCCGGTCGATCTCGACCTTGACGGTCGGGATCCCGAGCCGCGCCGGCAGCCCGGTGAGCCAGTCCGGGGGTGCCCCGGCCGCCACCAGGGCGCCGAGCAGCATATCGCCGCTGATGCCGGCGGCGGGATCGATGATGGCAAAACGCGCTAACTCCATACCGTGAAATATCATCTTGCCGGCTGCCTGAGGCAATTCAAGGTTACCGGTAGAGCCACCCCGCGCCGGTGTTGAAAAGAACTACTCGCTCGCTCTGTTGGATTGATCCCGCGGCGAGGAGATGCCGCAATGCTGAAAAGGTTGCCCCCCCCTCCGGAGAGAGGTCGAGGCCCTCAAGGCGGGAGAAACGGGTTGCGTCTGCGGAGAGCTCCCCATCGGGGATCGCCACGGCGCTGCCACCACTTTCCCGGACCGCCGAGAGGATCAGGCGATCGCCCAAGGGACCGGGAACCCGAAGCCCGCTCGCAACGGTTTTCGGATCGGTCCAGGCCTCGGCCGACGTACGCCCCGCCTCAAAGGCCCGAACGATTGGCGCGCACCCCGCTGCCTGAACCGAATACATCCGGGGGAGCGGTCTCTTGACCCAACCGGCATCGGCAAGCTCCTGGAACGCCTTCCACATCCCGATGAGTCCTGTGCCGCCCCCGGTCGGATAGAGGATTGCATCGGGGAGCGTCCAGCCCAACTGTTCCGCAATCTCGAAGCCGAGCGTCTTCTTTCCCTCGATCCGATACGGCTCCCGGAGGGTGGAGAGATCGACCGCGCCGCGCTCCGCGGCGAATTGCCTGGAGGCCTTGCCGCAATCCCCGATATGTCCCGGCAGGAGCTGGAGATCTCCGCCGAACCAGCGGATCTGGGCCAGGATTGTGGGGGGCGTGGTCTCCGGTGCATAGATCCGGACGGCGACCCCCGCGCGCGCCGCATAGGCGGAGGCGGCGATGCCGGCGTTCCCCGCGGTCGGCAGCACGAACTGGGCGGCGTCAGCGGCCTGGGCACGGGTGATCGCGGCGCTCAACCCCCGGGCCTTGAACGATCCGGTCGGATTGACCCCTTCGTCCTTGAGCCAGAGGGTGGTCATCCCGAACTCCGCCGCGCCACGGGAGAGCGGGAGCAGCGGAGTTCCCCCCTCCCCGAGGGAGACCGGAGTTTCGCCGGGGAGGAGAGGGAGGAAGGGCCGATAGCGCCACATCCCGTGCTCGGGACCGAGGTCCGCCGGCCGCAGCGCCGACCACCGGCGCTCCGGATAGCGGACCAGCCAGGGCTGACCGCAGGCGCAGATGGTCTGCAAGCCTTGGGGCGATGCCACGGCGCCGCAGGCGGCGCAGGAGAGTTGCCAATCCATCAGTTTTCCTTCAAGTGTGCGAGGATCCGTTCCGCCAGCTTCGTCGAGATGCCGTCCACCGTGGCGAGCTCCGTCACGGAAGCGGATCGGACGCCGCCGAGGGAGCCGAAGCGTTCCAGCAGCCGGGTGCGGCGGGAGGGACCGACGCCCGGGATGGCGAGGAGCTCCGAGGTGATCGTCCGCGCGGTCCGCCGCTTCCGATTATAGGTGACGCCGAAGCGATGGGCCTCATCCCGGGCCCGTTGCAGGAGACGGAGCGACGGGCTCCGGCGCGGGAGCTTGAGTGGTTCCGCGCGGCCGGGGATGAAGATCTCCTCCTCGCGCTTGGCGAGGCTCACCATCGGCACGATCCCGAACCCGACCGCCTCGGCCGCGCTGCCGGCCGCGCTGAGCTGCCCTTTCCCGCCATCGATCACGATCAGGTCGGGGATCGGCTTCGCTTCGTCGCGGCGCCGGGTCAGATATCGGGTGATGACCTCGTGGATCGCGGCGAAATCATCCTGTTGACCCGGTCCTTTGATCTTGAACTTCCGGTATTCCGCCTTGCGCGGCCGGCCCGCCTCGAACCAGACGAGGGAGCCGACGGTATCCCGGCCCTGGCTGGTCGAAATGTCGACACAGATGAAGCTCCGCGGGACCGCGCTCAGGCCGAGATCGCGGCCGAGGGCGTAGACCGGATCTTCCGCCCGCTCATCGGTTTCGAAGCTTTCGATGCGGAGGCTCTCCAGCAGGTGCCGGGCATTGGCGTCCGCCAGCTCCAGCCAGCGATGCGCGGTCCCGCGCTGGGGGATCATCCACGTCGTGCCTTCAAGCAGCGCACCGAGCTCCGCTTCATCGGCCGGGGGAAATGGGAGCACCAGCCTGGACGCCCGCCCTTCGGCGAGCCGGTAGTACTGGACGAGATAGGCGCTCAGGATCGCGGGGTCGGCTTCGCCCTCGACGTTCTCCAGGAAGCGGTGGTCGCGGGCCACCACCCGCCCTTCCCTGATCCGAAAGAAGGTGACCACTGCGTCATCGCCATCGCGGGCGTAACCGATCGCATCGGCCTCGCCGGTCCCGCCCGTCTCCGTGGTGGTCGGCGTATCGACCTGCTCCAGCCACTTGAGGGTGTCCCGGAGTTCCCGGGCCCGTTCGAAGTCTTCCCGCGCACTGGCCGCCAGCATCAATCCACGCACCCGCCCCCGGACATCGACCGTGTTGCCCTCGAGGAAGGCAACGACCTCATCGATCATCGCGCGGTAATCGGGCTCCGCCTGCCACCCGACACAGGGGGCGCGACAACGGCCGATATGGTAATCGAGACAGGGCCGCTCGCGCCGCTCCCGGGGGATGTCATCGCTGCAGGAGCGGACGGTGAAGATCCGGCGCACCAGCGCCAGCGTCCGGCGCATCAACGCCACGTCGGTGTAAGGCCCGTAATATCTGGCGCCGGGGAGATCCTTCCTCCGAGTCACCAGGACCCGAGGGAACGGATCCTTCAACGTCACCGCGATCGACGGGTAACTCTTGTCGTCCTTGAGGCGGACGTTGAACCGGGGCTGGTACTCCTTGATGAGGTTGTTCTCAAGGAGGAGCGACTCCGCTTCGTTCGGGGTGACGATGGTTTCGAGATCGGCGATGGCCCGGACCAGCATCCGGTGTTTCGGCTGGGCGTCGGCGTCGGGCATGCCGAGGTAGCTCCGAACCCGGGAGCGGAGGCGCTTCGCTTTCCCGACATAGATGATCTCCCCCGCGGCATCCTTCCACAGATACACACCGGGACCATCGGGGAGGGTGTCGAGTTTACGCTGGAGCGGATCGGGGGTGGCAGTCACGCAGGAAAGCTATCCAGGGTCAGCCGCCGGAGCGACGGAATCGGGCGATGAGGCGTTCGGCGTGGGGGACGCCGAGGGCGCGGGCCGCCGCGAGGTACGCCAGGGCGAAAGTCGGCAGGACCAGCGCCCCCTGCACCAGGCCGCGCGCGTCCAGCACGCAGGAGAGGACGCCCCATCCCGCGGCTCCTCCGACCAGCGCGGCGCCCCAGAGACGGACAAGCTCGCCCGCGTGAAGACCGGTCCGGCCGATGCGGCGCGACAGGGCTCGCTGGAGCAGGAGGAACTCGATCCAGCCGGCGACACCGGCCGACAGGGTGAGCCCAGCCGGGCCCCAGCGGCCGTCGATACCGAGCGCCGTGCGGACCGGAAAGGCGAGGAGGTAGCCGAGCGAGGTCACGAGCAGCACTCGCAGCACGCCGAACCGGAGCGGTGTGCGGGTATCCCGCAGGGCGTAGAACGCCGAAGAGTAGAGTCGCGCCTGGGTGGTGGCGAGGAGCCCGACACCTGATCCGGCCAGGATGGCCCAGACCGTGGTGCTGTCGGCCGCGGTGAACCGCCCCGACTGGAAGATGGTGGCCGCGATCACCTGGCCCAGCAGGATGAACCCGAGGGCGCACGGCACCACCAGGAAGGCGATCTCCCGCAATCCCCGGTCGAGCCGCTCGCGGAGTTCGCGGGCGATCTGCTCCGCGTCTCCCAGCGCGCTCGACATCGCGGGAAGTTCGGCGGCAGAGACCGACATCCCGAAGAGACTCACCGGAAGGGTGTAGATCGTCTGGGCATAGGAGAGATGGGCCACCGCTCCGGTCGGGAGCGGACTCGCGAGCACGACATCGACATAGGCGCTGATCTGCACCACGCCCCGGCTCACGAACGCGGGAAGAAAGTTTCGGAGCACCTCACGGACGTGAGCGGAGGTATGATCGAGCGACGGGCGGAAATGCCCCAGC
>JBIOIC010000177.1:0-4685 GCA_044449625.1 Gemmatimonadales bacterium
ACGGGTGATGGCGTGGATCATGGATACCTATTCCATGCACAAGCGCCACACGGTGACGGCCGTGGTCACCGGCAAGCCGATCGAGATGGGCGGCTCCCTCGGCCGCCGTGAGGCGACCGGCCGCGGATGCATGTTCGTGACGCGCGAAGCGCTGAAGCGGTTGAAGATGCCGCTCAAGGGCGCCAAGGTCGCCGTCCAGGGATTCGGCAATGTCGGCTCGACCACCGCCCACCTGCTCCAGGAGCAGGGCGCCGTGATCATCGCCGTAAGCGACAAGCAGGGCGGCATCCACAATCCGAAGGGCATCGACGTCACGGAAGTGCAGGCTTGGGTGCGGGATCACCGCTTCCTGCAGGGGTATCCGAAGGCCGAGGCGATCACCAACGCGCAGTTGCTCTCGCTCGACTGTGACGTGCTGGTCCCCGCGGCGCTCGAGAACGTGATCACCAGCGAGAACGCGAAGGACATCAGGGCCAAGGTGATCTGCGAAGGCGCCAATGGTCCCACGACCGCGGGCGCCGACAAGATCCTGGAGGAGAAGGGGATCTTCGTCATTCCCGACATTCTGGCAAACGCCGGCGGGGTGACGGTCAGCTACTTCGAGTGGGTCCAGGACCGCGGCGGCTACTTCTGGGAAGAGGACACGGTCAACCAGCGTCTGGAGCGGATCATGGTCCGCGCCTTCGACGAGGTGGTCGGGATGGCCGAACGCCAGAAAGTCAACAATCGCATCGCGGCGTATATGCTCTCGATCGAGCGGGTGGCCGCGGTACATCGCCTGCGCGGCATGTACTCCTGATGCAGCTCTCCCTCCTGGCTGTCGGGGCCCTTCGGGGTCCCGGCTACCGCGAGGCCTGCGACGAATACCTCCGCCGCCTTCGCGGATACGCCGAGGTAACGGAGCACGAGGTGAAAGAGGCCGGGAAGGTCGCATCAGTCCCCGCTCGGCAGTTGGAGGAGGCGAAGCGCCTGCGGGCCGCGCTGCCTCCCGGTACCGTGATCGTGGCGCTGGCGCGGGAAGGGGAGAGTTGGAGCAGCCGCGATCTCGCCGCGCGGCTCGACAGTTGGCGGGTCGCGGCGCGTCCGGTCGCTCTGGTCCTGGGCGGCTCCACCGGCCTCTCGGCCGATTTCATCGCCGCCGCAACTCACCGGTGGAGCCTCGGGCCCCTCACGCTGCCGCACGAGCTCGCCCGGGTGGTCGTCGCCGAACAGCTGTACCGCGCCTTCACGATCCTGCGCGGAGAGCCGTATCACAAGGGGAGGTAGTCGTTGTCCCTGGTCGTTTCATTGGTCACACCCGATCACCGGGTGCTGGCACCTGACGCCGGAGGGCAAATGACGAACGACCACGGACCAACCCCCATTGACCAATGACTGAATGGTTCGAGGAATGGTTCGGAGAGGAATACCTCCACCTCTATCCCCACCGGGACGACGCTGATGCCGAGCGGCTGGTCGGGCTCCTCGTCCGCGCGCTGCCTTGGCGGCCGGGCTGGCGGGTCCTCGACTTCGGTTGCGGGGCGGGGAGGCACGCGCGGGCGCTCTCCGCGGCGGGTGCCCGACCGATCGGCCTCGACCTTTCGATGAGTCTTCTCCTTCGGGCCCGGGAAGTGGCGGCGGTGCCTCTGGTGCGGGCCGACCTGCGATCCCCGCCGATCCGCCGGCGCTCCGTCGATCTCGCCGCGAACCTGTTCACCAGCTTCGGGTACTTCGATTCCGATGAGGAGCACGCCCGCGCGCTCGGGGAGATGGTGTCCACAGTCCGGCCCGGTGGATGGTTCGTCCTCGACTTCCTCGAGGCCGATACCGTACTCGCCTCTCTCGGGCCGGGCGGAACAACTCGCGCGAACGAGCGCGCGATGTCATTCGAGCGCTCCATCTCACCTGATGGCAGGTATGTGATCAAGACCATCCACACCGATGAAGGACGGACGTTCGTTGAGCGCGTCCGCCTCTTTCGCCCCGGCGAGCTTCAGCGGCTCCTGGCGGCCGCCGGTGTCACCGTGACCCACCACTTTGGCGACTACGCCGGCGGCCCGCCACGACCGGGCGCCCCCCGTGTCATCCTTATGGGCCGGTGTCCGTGACCCTCCGATTCGTCCCCCAGCCGATTGGAGTGCCCCGCTGGCCGTCGCCGCGTTCGGGAGGACTCGGCGCCGGCCTGATCGACGCTTTCATCGCCGTCGATGGCTCAGTGCCACGCAGGGGCGACCTCGAACGGCCCGACGTGCTGGTGGTCACGACGGGCCAGCAGCCCGGCCTCTTCACCGGCCCGGCATACACGATCCACAAGGCATTCTCGGCCCGCGCACTGGCGCTCCTCCTCCAGGAGCGATGGGCCCGGCCCGTGGTTCCCGTCTTCTGGCTGGCGGGAGACGATCACGACTTTGCCGAGGCCTCCCACGCGGCCTGGCCGGCGGCGGACGGCACCCTCCGGGAATGGCGGTCGCCGGCGCGGCCTGCCTCCGCTCCACTCACCCCGATGTATCAAGAGCCCCTGGGCGCCGAAATCGATGCCGCCATCGACCAGTTCACGGCCGATCTCGAAACGGCACAATTCCGCGTGCCGAGTGTCGATTGGCTCCGCCGGCATTATCGCACCGGTGCGACGGTGGCGGGAGCATATGCCGGAGCGATGGCGGAACTGCTGGCGCCCTTCGGCATCGTGTGCTTCGACCCGACCCGCACCTCCGCTCGCCGCGCGATGGCGCCGCTCCTCCTCCGCGCCGCCGCGGCGGCGGTGCCGATCGACCAGCAGCTGGCCGCGCATTCCGCGAAGCTGACAGCGGCGGGACGGGACCCGGAGGTTTCGGTCGGTGACGGAGCGGCTCTCGTCATGCTCGAAGGCCGGGCGGGCCGGGACCGCCTGGTCGTCCGCGACGGCGGATTTGTCACCCGGCGGGGCGAGGAACGGATCAGCGGAGCCGAGCTGCAGGCGATTGCGGCCGCCGAACCGGAACGGCTCTCGCCGAACGTGCTCCTCCGGCCGGTCGTCGAGGCCGCGATCCTCCCGACCGTGGCGTACGTCGCGGGCCCCGGAGAGCTTCGCTATCTCGCGCTCACCGCGCCGGTTTATGCGGCGCTGGAAGTCGTTCCGCAATTGCCGGTGCCGCGCTGGTCCGGGATCGTGGTCGAGCCCTTTGTCGATCGGACGCTGGAGAAGTTCGGCGCGACGCTGGACGAACTGGTACGCGACGGAGCCGCGCTGGAGGCGAAGGTCGCCCGGCGGCACTTCCCGGGCGAGATCGCGGACGCGCTCGCGGCGGTGCGGACCGCGGTGGAAGCGGGCTACGGCGTGCTGGAGCGCGGGGCAGGGGCGATCGACTCCACCCTGATCCGAACGATGCAGGGACTGCGAGAGCGGAGCCTCTTCGCCGCCGAGCAGGCCGAACGGAAGCTGATCCGCGGGTTGAAGCGGCGGGAGACCACGGAGATCGCACAGGTGACCCGGGCTCGCACCGCCGTGCGTCCCGGCGGCCAGCCCCAGGAACGGGTGCTCACCGCCGCCGTCTGGGTGGCCCGTTATGGCCCCGGTTTCCTGTCGGAGCTCGCGGCGCAGATTGAGGGATGGTATCGAAGCGCCCTTGAAGCCTCTCCCGGGGGCCGGTAAACTCCCGCCATGCGTCTTCTCGGTCTCATCGTTCTCATCGGGCTCATTGCCATCCCGCTGGTCGCGGTCCTCATCGAGTCCCCCCTGGGACGGGCGGTGGCACGCCGAGTCGGGGGGCCCGAGATCCCGGCGGCCAATGTGGCCGATCTCGCCAAGAAGGTCGAGTTGATGGAGGGCGAGATGGACGACCTCCACACCGCCGTTGATCAGCTTCGAGAAGAGACCCAGTTCCTCCAGCGTCTCATCGAGGACGCTCCCAGCCGCCCGACGCTTCCACCCCGGTCGGCCGACTGAGCCGGACCCGCACCGTTCGCCGGGGCGCCGTCCTGGTCGCCCTGGGCATCTTCCTCAGCCGGATCATGGGGCTCGTCCGCACCCGGGCCGTCGCCCACTTCCTCGGCGCGGATGCCGCGGCTGATGCGTGGCAGGCCGCGTTCAAGATCCCGAACTTTCTCCAGAATCTGTTCGGAGAAGGCGCACTCTCGGCCTCCTTCATTCCCGTCTACGCCGGCCTCTTGAGCCGGGAGGAGCCGGAGGAGGCCGATCGTGTCGCCGGCGCCGTGGCGGGCCTCCTCGCCTTCGCGGTCGCGATCATCGTGCTCATCGGTGTCCTCGCGACGCCGTGGATGATCGACCTGATCGTTCCGGGATTCACCGGCGACAAGCGCGAGCTCACCATCCGCCTGGTGCGCATCGTCTTTCCGGGCACCGGGCTGCTCGTCCTGTCCGCCTGGTGCCTCGGCATCCTCAACAGCCACCGTCGATTTTTCCTCTCCTACGCGGCACCGGTCCTCTGGAACGCGGCGATCATCGGCGCGCTCATCATCTTCGGGACGCATACCACCCAGGCGGGCCTCGCGGTCGCCGCGGCCTGGGGATCGGTCGTCGGCAGCGCCCTGCAGGTCCTCGTCCAGCTCCCCCGAGTGCTCCGGCTGCTGGGGCATTTCCGCCCGTCGCTCGATCATACCTCCGCTCACGTCCGTGAGGTGCTCCGAAACTTTCTTCCCGCGTTCGTGAGCCGGGGCGTGGTGCAGATCAGCGCCTATGTCGATGTCGTGCTCGCGAGTCCGCTCCC
>JBIOIC010000178.1:0-4654 GCA_044449625.1 Gemmatimonadales bacterium
GGCGGGGAAGCGGATCGCGGTCTGCACCGGAACCTCGATGGGACCGCTCCTGCCCCAGGTTCTGGCACCGCTGGCGGCGGCGACCGGTGCCGAGTTCGAACTCCTGGTGCTGGAGAACTCCCTGTTCGGGACCACCGTGACGACGGCGGGGCTCCTTCCCGGGACAGCCTTCCATCGCGCCCTCTCCGGCCGGCGGGATATCGATCTCGCGCTCATCCCGGGGGAATCGCTCAACGACGACGGCCTCTTCATGGACGATATGTCCTTCGACCTGCTCCAGGCCGGCGTGCCCTGCGCCGTGCGCCCTTCCAAGACCTTTGTTGACGCCCTCGAAGTCCCGTTGGTCGCATGAGCAAGCCCACCATCGCCATCGTCGGCCGCCCCAACGTCGGCAAGTCGACCCTCTTCAACCGGCTGGTCGGCGGCCGGAGCGCCATCGTCTCCGACCGGCCCGGCACCACCCGCGACCGCCACTTCGGCGTCGCCGAATGGGGAGGGCGCTCCTTCTGGCTGGTCGATACCGGGGGGCTGGTCCCGGACTCCGAGGACCAGATGGACGTCGCGATCCGGCGCCAGGTGGACTTCGCCATCGCCGAATCGGACCTCATCGTCCTGCTGGTCGACGGCAAAGCCGGGGTCCATCCCCTGGATGGCGCCATCGCTGACCGGCTCCGGGTGATCGGCCGGCCGGTCATCCTCGCGGTCAACAAGCTCGACGACCAGCAGCGACAGGGGTCCGATCACCTCGCCTTCTACGAGCTCGGTTTGGGCGACCCCCAGCCCCTCTCTGCCGCCGTCGGGAGCCAGACCGGAGACCTGCTCGACTCGATGGTCTCTCGGCTCCCGGCCCCCCTTCCAGAGGAGGGAGAGCCGATGATCGATGTGGCGATCATCGGGCGCCCCAATGTGGGAAAGTCCTCCCTGGCTAATCGGCTCCTGGGCGAAGACCGGCTGGTGGTCTCCCCCGTAGCCGGCACAACCCGGGACGCGATCGACACCCCCTTGCGCTACCACGGCAAGACCTTCAACTTCATTGATACCGCGGGGTTACGGCGCAAGGCTAAAGTAGAAGATGATATTGAGTTCTACTCGACGCTCCGGACCGAACGGGCGATCGACCGGGCCCAGGTTTGTCTCCTGGTCATCGACGCCGCCCTCGGTCTGCACAATCAGGACCTGCGGATCGCGACCGAGGCGTGGGAGCACGGGAGCGGGCTGATCATCGTGGTGAACAAGTGGGATCTGGTGGTGGAGAAGGACGCCAACACCGCTCACCGGGGGGAAGTGACCCTGGCGGAGAAGGCCCCCTTCCTGGCCGATGTCCCGTTCATCTACGTCTCGTCGGTGACCGGACAGCGGGCGCGGAAGGTCCTCGACCTGATTCTCGAGGTGGCTGAAGCCCGCTCACGCCGGGTCACCACATCCGAGGTCAATCGGGTGCTGGAGGCGCTGGTCCAGCGGACAGCCCCGCCGCAGAAGCCGGGGGAGGAAGTGAAGCTCCTCTACGGCTCGCAGATCGGGACGGAGCCGCCCGCCTTCGCCATCGTCTGCAATCGGCCGGAGGATGTGCCGGAGTCCTATATCCGGTATCTGCTCCGCGGATTCCGGGAGGCGTGGGGCTTTGTCGGCTGTCCGTTGCGGCTCAAGTTCACCGGTCGTGGGGCACGGGAACACGTTAAAGTGCGGGGCGACGGGAGGCGCTGATGCTCGAAGTGGTGGGACCGCTGCTTGCTGCATACTTCGTCGGCGCGATCCCCACCAGTTATCTCGTGGGCCGCGCCTTCCGTGGCATCGACCTGCGAGAGCATGGCAGCAAGAACCTCGGCGCGACCAACCTCTTCCGGGTTCTTGGCTGGCGCTACGCCGTCCCCGTCGCCCTCTTCGACCTCTCCAAGGGTGCGCTCCCCGTTCTCCTCCTCGGACCTCTCGGCCCTCCCGATCGGTTCTTCCCGCTCCTCTGCGGCATCGCCGCCGTAACGGGCCACGTTTTTTCGATCTTCGTGCGATTCAAGGGAGGGAAGGGGGTCGCGACCGGCGCCGGCGTCGTGCTCGCCGTGGCTCCCTGGGCGGTGCTGGTGGCCCTCGCCATCTGGGCGTCGCTGGTCTTCTCGACCGGATACGTCTCGGTGGGGTCGATCGCCGCCGCCGCCGCCTATCCGATCGCAGTGTACTTCCTGTATCCCGACCAGCATCCGATGCTCTGGATACACGCCCTCCTTGCCGCTGCCATCATCTGGTTCCATCGAGCCAACCTCGGCCGCCTGCTGGCGGGGACCGAGAACCGATTCCGGCGCGGCCCCTCCCGGCCACCGGCCGGATGACCTGGACCGCGGTGATAGGGGCGGGGAATTGGGGGACGGCCCTGGCCGATCTTCTTGCGCGTCGCGGCCACGGCGCCACGGTATGGGCCTACGAGCCGACGGTCGTTGACGGGATCAACAACCGCCACGAGAATCCGATCTATCTGGCCGGCCGGGAACTCAACCCCGGAGTGCGTGCGACCGGGGATTTGTCGGCGGCGATAGCCGGGGCTGCGCTGATTGTGATGGCAACGCCGAGCCACGTTTTTCGGGACGTGCTCGCGGGGTTCGCCAGTGGCGTGCGGCCCGGGAGCTTGGTAGTCTGCGCTACGAAAGGGCTTGAGCCGCAGAGCTTGGCACTGTTCAGCGACGTGCTGACTGCGGCCCTTCCGGCTGCACGCATCGCCGTGCTCTCGGGGCCGAGCTTTGCCGAAGAGGTCTACGCCCGGCTGCCGACGGCGGTGGTGGCGGCGAGCGCCAATCCCGCGGTCGCCCGCGCAGTCCAGGAGGCGTTCACCACGCCGGAGTTCCGGGTCTACGCCCACCACGACCTCATCGGCGTCCAGCTCGGCGGCGCGCTCAAGAATGTGATCGCGATCGCGGCGGGAATCGTGGAGGGTCTCGGTTTGGGGCATAACGCCGCCGCCGCGTTGATCACCCGGGGACTCGCCGAGATGGCCCGGCTCGGCCGGGCGATGGGTGCCGATCCCCTCACCTTTGCCGGCTTGGCGGGAATGGGGGACTTGGTACTCACCACGACCGGAAGCCTGAGCCGCAATCGCGCCCTCGGTCTCGCCTTGGCGGACGGCACGACGCTCGAGGCCTGGCGGGCGACGCACCGGACGGTGGCGGAAGGGGCCGAGACGGCCCGCGCCGCGGTCGCCCTGGGACGGCGGCACGGAGTCGAGTTGCCGATCTGCGCGCAGGTACATCGGATTCTGTATGAAGGCCATCCCGCGCGACAGGCGGTGAGTGAACTGATGGAGCGTTCCCTGAAGGCCGAGGCCTGGCAGTGACGGCCCCGCGCCCGCTGCAGGAGTTCTTCTCGATCGGCGAGGTCTGTGCCCTCACCGATCTGAAGCCGCACGTCCTGCGGTACTGGGAGAGTCAGTTCCGGTTCCTCAATCCGGCGAAGAACCGATCCGGCAACCGGGTCTACAAGAGCCGCGAAGTCGAACTCATCATGCTGGTGAAGCATCTCCTGTACACCGAGAAGTACACCATCGAGGGCGCCCGCCAGCGAATCGATCACTATCGGCGGAGCGGGGAGCTGCGCGGCGCCGCGCGGAAGGCGATGGCGGCCGAGACCGTCATCGACCTGCGACTGACGCTCGAAGAGTTGCTGGCCGTGCTCGAAGGACGGAAGCCGGTCCTGCGTCCCCCGTTGCCGGAAGGTTAAGGAAGGTGCATCCCGGCGCGCCTGATTAAGGTCGCACCTAGTACCTCGCCACAATGTATTCGCCTATCTTCCCCCGATGCAGATCCTCGTTAGTAATGACGACGGCATCCTTGCCCCGGGATTGGCGCTTCTGGCGGAGGCCTGCCGCACCGTCGCGCAGGTGACCGTGGTCGCTCCCGACCGCGAGCAGTCGGGCACCTCCCACTCCCTGACTCTTCACCGCCCCCTGCGCCCCGCGCGCCGCCCCGATGGCGCCTTTCAGGTGGACGGCACCCCGACTGACTGCGTGCTCCTCGCCTTCGGCGCGCTGCTCCCGACCCGACCCGATTTCGTGTTCAGCGGCGTGAACCACGGGCCGAATATGGGAGAGGACGTACTCTATTCGGGGACCGTCTCGGTGGCGATGGAGGCGGTGACGCTGGGGGTTCCCGGCGTGGCGATCAGTTTTGCCGGCCACGATCCGGATATGCTCACCACGTACGGACCGTGGCTGACTCGCCTGGTGAACGGAATCACCCAGCGCAAGGACTTTCCCTCCGCCACCCTCCTCAACGTGAACCTGCCTGGCACTCCGGCCAGTGCAGTGAAGGGGATCCGCGTCACCCGCCTCGGCAGCCGGTATTTTTCCGAAAGCCTCACCCGGATGCAGGATCCGTGGGGACGGCCGATGTACTGGATCGGGGGCGGGACGATCACCTGGACCGGCGGCGTTGACGCCGATCACCAGGCCGTGGCGGACGGCTATATCTCGGTCACACCGTTGCAGCTCGATCTTACAAACCACCAGCTCATCGATACTGTGCGGGGATGGGCGCTCGAGGGGTAGGGGAGGGCGACAGCTACGGCGGCTATCGCGCCCGGCTGGTCGAGACTCTCCGCGCCAAGGGCATCCGGGATCTCACCGTCCTCAAGGCGGTAGCTCAGGCCCCGCGGCACCTCTTCGTGCCCCAGAGCC
>JBIOIC010000179.1:0-4636 GCA_044449625.1 Gemmatimonadales bacterium
CTCCATTTGACGGTGATGTCGGCCGGTGCGGCGGTCCGGTTGAAGAGGACGACGGCGCGCTCCCCCGGCGCCACCAGGAACTTCGACCAGATCTCCAGCCCCCCCTCGCTCTTCACCTTTCGCCCTTGCACCCCCCGCGGGTCCTGGTCGACGGCGATCACCTCCCGATTGAGGAGGATCGCAGCGGTGGCGCTGTCCATCGTGTGGACGTCAGCCCCGATGATGAGCGGCGCCGCCATCAATGACCAGAGGGAGAACTCGGCCCGGTAGGCGTCGTCGGTCATGTCACCGGTGCCGATCTGTCCTTTGCCCCGGAGGCCGATGGTGAGCATGTCGGGGTCGTTCCAGTGGCCCGGTCCCGCCGAGGGGGCGTGCATATCGTTGGAGTCGGCGATCTTGATGAGGCTGGCCCAGGTGTCCTCGATGTCGTCGGTGGTGCGCCAGAGGTTCCCGATGGCGGGCCCCCAGTGCCACGGCTCGAAGTGGCCCCAGTTGCAGATACTGTAGACGATCGGCCGGCCGCTCGCGGCCAGCGCGTCGCGCATCCGGGCGTAGAGCACCTCGGGGCGCGCCTCGGTCACCCACGGATTTCCGCTCTTGTCCTTCCCCTCGACGTAGCACCAATCGTACTTGAGGTAGTCGACCCCCCAACCGGCATAGGTCTTCGCGTCCTGGACCTCGTGATCGTAGCCTCCGGGCCGGCCCTGGCAGGTCTTGATCCCGGCGTCGGAGTAGATGCCGAGCTTCAATCCGAGTCCGTGGATGTAGTCGGCGAGGGGCTTGATGCCGTGGGGGAAGCGGGTCGAGTCGACCACGATGGTGCCGCTGGCATCGCGGGCCAGTTGCCAGCAGTCATCGATGTTGACGTACTGATAGCCGGCGGCCTTGAGCCCGGAGCGGACCATCGCGTCGGCGGCGTCGCGGATGACCTGTTCGTTGACCGCGCAGCCGAAGTTGTTCCAGCTGTTCCACCCCATCGGTGGCGTGCGGGCGAGGCCGTTGTCGAGGTACGGGGTGCGAGGTACGGGGTACGAGGGGGCTGCGAGTGGCGAGTGACGGGCCGCTGCGACGAGGAGCAGTGCCAAGGGCACCACGATCAGGGACCCGCGACTGACGACGGAACGCATGGAGATCTCCCGTTTACTGTTCACTATTGACCGTCCTCGCACCTCATACCTCACACCTCGTACCTCTTACTTCTTCCCCCTCACCACCTTGATCGTCGTGCTCAGCTGCCCCACATGTCTGGTGCTGTGCTCGGCGGCGTGGAAAAGCAGGCCCTGCACGGTGCTTGGCAACTTTCGGGAGCCGACCTCGCGCGCATCGAGCAGATGGCTTGGATCGGTGGTCTTGAGCTGCGCCAGTGCGCGGGTGACTTCCCGATCGAACCGCGCGAGCAGCTCCGCGGCGGGGGAGGGCGGCGTACCCGGTTCTCCCTCGGCCCGGGCCTGCGCGCGCTGCGCATCGGTGAGCGCCTCGCCGCGGGCCCAGGTGAAGAGGCGGTCCAGCACCCCGGCGACGTGCCGCAGGTGGAAACCGGCCGACGCGGCGCCACCGGGGCGGGACCAGAGCTCGTCCACGGTAAGGTCGCTCGCGATCGAGGCGGCGTCCAGTCGAGCCTGGAGGAGGGAATGGGCGACGGGCCAGAGCGGAGGTGCGATCTCGGGGACGGGGCCGGAGAGCCAGGCTTCCGTGGGTGCGGTCATCGGGGTGAATGATCCTCGATCAGGGGTGTAGTCGACGGAGCCAGCGCCGCCAGGCACGCCGCGGCCAGGCGTCCGATCCGCCGGCGATCGGGGTCAGGGGCATCGAGCGCGTCACCAAGGATGGAAAGCAGCTCGCGCTGGTCGGGGGAGAGATCCAATCCGCTGCATTGGGCCGCGAGGTAGTGCGCATCCGCGAACTCATCGGCGACACTTCGATGGGAACCTGCGGTCAGTGCCTTGAGTGATGTAATCAGTCGTTCGATCATACTCGTTCTTCCCCTCTCCCGCGACTCATCTCCCGTCTCCCGTTTCTTTACCATCCCCGCAGATGCGCCACGTCGACCGCGCCGAAGAGGAGTCCCAGCAGGACGAGGGCGACCCAGCGCGGGGTGAGGCGGAGCAGCTGGGCGCCGGCGGAATCTCCACGAATGGGCGCGAAGCTGAGTCCGAGGCCGATCACGGCGAGCGCCGGCCCGGCAAAGGCGGCGGGAATCGAGAAGGTGGCGCGGATTGCCGCGTCATGCCAGGCACCGGCCGTGAGCTCCAGGCCGCCGGTCAGCAGGGCGAGGCCGAGGAGACGCTCGAGGGGACGGAGGGGGCGCGGCCGTTCCCGGTCGCCGGCCGTCAGGCGGTGGTCATTGGTCACCCCTCAAACTATCCCGCGGCGGGCTCTGGCGCCTCCCCCGAGGGGCGCCTAGCTTCGAGGCATACGGCGCACCCTTCGTGGCGCCGGTCACCCCGTTCCAGAAACTCTCGCCATGACCTCTCGCGCGGCCTCCGCCGTCCTCGCGCTCGCCACCCTCGCCGGTTGTGCTTCGCACTCGTCCGCCGGTGCGCTCGTCACCTCAGCCCCCGAGCCGGTGACGGCTCCCAACACGCTGAGCCTTCAGGAACAGCGCGAGGGATGGAGACTGCTCTTCGACGGGCAGACGTCCGCGGGATGGCGCGGCTTCCGGATGGACTCGATGCCGACGGGATGGCGGGCGGAGCATGGCGCGCTCTCCCGCGTTGGGCCGGCGGGGGACATTATCACCGTTGACCAGTACCGCAACTTCGACCTCAAAATCGACTGGAATGTCGACAGCAACGGCAGCAGCGGAGTCTTCTACCGGGCCGAGGAGTCGACGCCGCACATCTACGAGAGCGCGCCCGAGATGAAGGCGCTGGACGATGCGCGGCAGGAGGATGGCCTCTCTCCGCTCACGGCGTCCGGATCGGCCTACGGGTTGTACGCCACCAAGACTGGAGTCGCGCATCCGGCGGGGAGCTGGAATCACGCCCGGATCGTGGTGAAGGGCCGGCACGTGGAGCAGTGGTTGAACGGAGTCAAAGTGGTGGACTACGTGCTGGAGAGCTCCGATTGGGTGGACCGGGTGGCGCACACCAAGTTCGTCGCCTGGCCGATCTATGGCAGGGCGCTCCGGGGACATATCGGCCTGCAGGACCACGGGTCGGGAGTGCAGTTCGCGAATATCAAGATCAGGGTGCTGCCGTGAGGTGCGAGGTACGAGGTGTGACCGGCACATCACCTTGACTTCGTGAAATACCACGCTCTCCGTCACACCTGGTACCTGACACCTCGAACCTCGTACTTAGAACCTCGTACCCCGTACCTCGAGCCTCGTGCCTACTTTCGCTGCCGAACACCGATACCCGGGAAACACCGTGACCAAGACCAAACTCAGCATCATGATGTTCCTCCAATATTTCGTCTGGGGCGCCTGGTTCGTGACGATGGGCACCTATCTGGGCCAGACGCTCAAGTTCTCGGAGCAGCAGATCGGGCTCGCCTACGGGGCGACGGCGATCGCGGCGCTGGTCTCCCCCTTCTTCGTGGGGATGGTGGCCGACCGCTTCTTCTCCTCCGAAAAGCTGATGGCGGTGCTGCACCTCGCGGGCGGGGTGATCCTCTGGTACGTGTCCACGCTCTCGACCTTCGGCACCTTCTATCCGCTGCTGATCCTCTACGCCCTCTGCTACATGCCGACGCTCTCGCTCTCCAACTCGATTTCCTTCCACCACGTGGCGGACCCGGCCCGGGAATTCCCCGCGATCCGGGTCCTCGGCACCATCGGCTGGATCGTGGCGGGCATCCTGATCGGCAGGGTGTTCCACGCCGACGCCCTGGCGCTCCCGCTTCGGATCGCCGCGGTCGGGTCGATCGTCCTCGGCCTTTTCTCGCTCACCTTGCCGCATACCCCGCCCAAGGCTGCCGGGGCGCCGTTCAGCGCCCGCGACGCCCTCGGCCTCGATGCGCTCGGGCTCCTGAAGGATCCCTCCTTCCTGGTCTTCGTGCTGGGATCGTTCCTGCTCTGCATCCCGCTCCAGTTCTACTACTCGTTCGCCAATCTCTTCCTGAACGAAATCCACGCCCCCGATCCCGCGTTCATCCAGACCTTCGGACAGATGTCCGAGTTCGGTTTCATGTTGCTGCTCCCCTTCGTGCTCAAGCGCTACGGCATCAAGGTGATCATGCTGGTGGGGATGCTGGCGTGGGCGGCCCGGTATTTCGCCTTTGCGGCGGGGAATGCCGGCACGGGGATGTGGCTCATCTACGGCGGGCTCATCCTGCACGGGGTCTGCTACGACTTCTTCTTCGTGGCGGGCCAGATCTACACCGATGCCAAGGCGGGAGTGAAGATCCGGGCGGCGGCGCAGGGGTTCATCAACTTCGTGACCAATGGCGTGGGCTATTTCATCGGCGCGTTCGTGTCCGGGAGAGTCGCGGGGGCCTATCGACTCGCCGATGGTACCCACAACTGGACCGGGATCTGGCGATTCCCCGCATTCGGGGCGCTGGCGGTGTTCGTGGTCTTCGCGATTCTTTTCCGGCCGAAGTCGGCGCCGGTGGCCAACTAGGAGGGGTTATGCGGAAGAATGAAAAGGGTCGTGGGTCGTGGGGGGTGGGGTGGGTTAACCGGAATAAACAC
>JBIOIC010000180.1:0-4612 GCA_044449625.1 Gemmatimonadales bacterium
GAGCGCCCAGCGGCGACTCCTCGCCACCGGCGCTGACCTCGTGCTCTGCGGCCACGACCATCAGGAGGGGGCGGGTCAGATCGACGGCGTCCTTCCGGTGAGTACTTCCGGCACCCACACCAACCGGACCCGCGGCCATCGTCCCTCGGTCTTCAATCTGGTCCACGTCGATGACCAGGCGGTCCATATCCAGCACTGGCGCTGGGACGCGGCCCGCGCCGAGTTCGTCCCGTCCCACACCAGCGCCGTCGCGCGGAGGCGGCGTGCCGCCGATCCGATTCCGGCTGGCGCCTGATCCCGCGGCGCCGAGCCTCTCGCTCCCGCCCGGCGAACTGCTGGCGCGGCGGCTGGAGCTCCTCGGCATCCTGGCGCTCCCCGGCTTGAAGGGGCTCTCGACCCACGCCAATCATTCAGTGATGCTGAGCTACGGCAAGAGCGGGATCCTGCGGCTGCACGAGGGATACGCCGAGGCGCCGGACTACGTGCTGGAGGCGATCGTCCGCTTCCTCGTCCCCGGGATCCCCCGGCCGATGCGGAAATTGGCGGAGACGACCTTCCTCGCCTTCCCGGTCCAGGAGCACGCCGTCTCGAAACGCCGGCGCCCCGACCGTCCGCAGCCGGGGGACCTCGCCACACTCCACCGGCTGGAAGAGCTCCACGCCCGGCTCAATGCCGAGTATTTTGGGGGCACCTTGAAGCCGATCACCTTCCGTCTGAGCGGGAGGATGCGGAGCCGGCTGGGGGAGCTCACCATCGACTTGAAGACCGGAGGACCGACCGAGATTACGGTGGGGCGCCGCCACGCTCGGCGCCACGGCTGGGCCGAAGTGGAACACACCGTGCTGCACGAGATGGTGCATCAGTGGCAGGCGGAGAACGGTCACCCGGTGGATCACGGTACCGGGTTCCGGCGGAAGGCGCGCGAGGTCGGGATCACGCCGAGCGCCAAGCGACATCTCGGGGCGGCGGAGCGAAAAGCGGGATGAGAGCCGGTAAACAGTGAACGGTCAACGGTGAACGGGATAGGGTGTCATCCCGAGGGAGCAGCGCGACCGAGGGACCTGGCCCGACGGTCTGGGAGCAGCGCAAACGTGGGTCGATCTGCGCTGGGTAGGTCCCTCGCTCCGCTCGGGATGACATCCCCCTGCGGTGTCATCCAGAGGGAGCAGCGCGACCGAGGGACCTGGCCCGACGCGGTCCGGGCATATGTCGAACGTGGGTCGATCTGCGCTGGGTAAGTCCCTCGCTCCGCTCGGGATGACATCCCCCTGTTCACCGTTTGCTGTTGACCATTCACCATCACTGAACCTTGGACGGCACCATGGCAGGCACCTACACCGGCGTCGATTTCTACGATCTCGACTCGCTCCTGAGCGAGGAAGAGCGCGCCGTGCGCGACACCATCCGCGCCTGGGTGGAGGCGCACCTGATGCCGATCATCGGGGACGCCTACATCGAGGGGAAGTTCCCCAAACAGATCATTCCCGGGCTCGCCGGGCTCGGCGTCTTCGGCGCCAATTTGCCGGAGGAGTACGGCTGCGCGGGGCTCAACAACGTCGCCTACGGGCTCATCATGCAGGAGTTGGAGCGGGGGGACAGCGGGATCCGGAGCTTCGCCTCGGTGCAGGGGGCGCTGGTGATGTACCCGATCTACGCCTTCGGCTCCGAGGAACAAAAGAAGAAATGGCTGCCGCGCCTCGCCGCGGGAGAAGAGATCGGCTGCTTCGGGTTGACCGAGCCCGACTACGGCTCCAACCCGGGCGGGATGATCACCATCGCCAAGGAAACGAAGGACGGCTGGGTCCTGAACGGGACCAAGATGTGGATCACCAACGGGTCGCAAGCCACTGTCGCCATCGTCTGGGCCAAGACCGGGAGTGTTGACGACGCCAAGTCGATCCGCGGTTTCATCGTCCCGACGAAGACCAAGGGGTTCACCGCCAAGGACCAGAAGGGGAAGCTCTCCCTCCGCGCCTCGGACACGAGCGAGCTCCATATGCAGGACGTCCATCTTCCGAAGGACGCGATCCTGCCGAAGTCGGGCGGGATCAAGAGCCCGCTGATGTGCCTGACCCAGGCCCGCTACGGGATTGCCTGGGGCGCCCTCGGCGCCGCGATGGCTTGCTACCACGAGGCGCTCGACTATGCAAAGCAGCGGGTGATGTTCGGCAAGCCGATCGGCCAGACCCAGATTCAGCAGGTCCGCCTCGCCGAGATGCTGACCGAGATCACCAAGGCGCAGTGCCTGGTGCTCCAGCTCGGCCGGTTGAAGGACAAGGGGACGATGACCCCCTCGCAGGTCTCCCTCGCCAAGCGGAACAACGTCGACATCGCGACCGACTGCGCTCGGGAGGCGCGGCGGCTGCTCGGCGCCAACGGGATCCTGGCCGAGTATCACTCGATGCGGCACATGGCCAATCTGGAATCGGTGTATACCTATGAAGGGACCCACGACATGCACTCGCTCATTCTGGGGCAGGAAGTGACGGGGTTGAGCGCGTTCTAGACGGCAGGGGGTCGTTGGTCATTAGTCGTTAGTCATTTAAGTGAGAGCGCCTTCTCCCGAGGTAAGCTATTTTCGGGCGCGGCCGGAGAATTGAACGACGAGGGCATCGGAGGGTGGGTTGAAGATCGCGGTCTGCATCAAGCGCGTCCCCGATATGGATGTGCGCTTTTCCATCGCCTCGGACGGAAAGTCCCTGAATCCGGGCGACCTCAAGTACGATCTCAGCGACTTCGATGGCTACGCCGTCGAGGCGGCGCTGCAGTGCAATGAGAAGCAGGGCCCTGGTGAGGTGACGGTCCTCTCCCTCGGTCCCGATGGCGCCCAGGAGACGATCCGAAAGGCCCTCGGCATGGGCGCCGACCGGGGCATCCTCCTTAAGGCCGACGAGATCCCCTTCGATGGATTCGCGATCGCTACGGCGCTCGCCGCGGAACTCAAGGTCGGCGGCTACGATCTCATCCTCTTCGGCCGCGCGGCGAATGACACCGGGAACCAGACCGTCGGCCCGATGACGGCCCAACTCCTCGGCCTCCCCTGCGTGACCGCGGTCTCGAAGCTTGAGATCGGGGCCGGCAAGGGGAGTGCTGAACGGCAGTTGGAAGGAGCGGTCGAAACGATCGAGTTCCCCTTGCCCGCCGTCGTGACCATCGATGAAGGGGTGGCGCGTCCGCGGCTCCCCTCGCTCAAGGGAATCATGGCGGCGAAGAAGAAGCCGCTCGAGGTGAAACCGGCGGCGCTCGGTGAGATCCGCTTGAGCGTCCTCAAGATTGAGCTTCCGCCGGAGCGCCCCGCCGGGCGGATCATCGGTGAGGGGCCCGACGCCGTGCCGGAACTGGTGCGTCTGCTCCACGAAGAAGCGAAGGTGCTCTGATGGCGAACATCTTCGCCTTCGCGGAAGCGCGGGGCGGCGAGCTCCGGAAGGTCGCGTTCGAGGCGATCGCCGCCGCCCGACAGGCCGCCGAGGCCACCGGCGGCGGTGAGGTCCACGCCCTTCTGATCGGCGCTCCCGGCATCGGTGCCAAGGGGGCGGAGCTGGGGAAGGCGGGCGCCGATGTGGTGATCGTCGTCGAGCACCCGGCACTTGCCCGCTACAGCCCCGAGGTCTTCGCCGCCACCGCGGCGGAGCAGATCAAGGCCGGCGGCTATCGCGCCGGATTCTTTGCGGCGTCGGCTGAGGGGCGGGATCTCGCTCCCCGCGTCGCCGCGTCGCTGGGTGTCTCGCTCGCTTCTGATCTCACGAGCTTCGAGCTCAGCGCCGAGGCACTCACCGGCCGGCACCCGACCCACACCGGGAAGATCATCACTACGGTGAGGCTCACGGGGAGTCCGGCGCTCGCAACACTTCGCCCCGGTGCGATCTCGACCAAGGGTGTTGCCCCACGGACCGCGCGGGTCGAAACCGCGGCGCCGGCGCTGGATCCCGCCACGGTGAAGGTCGTGGTGACGGCGGTGGGGAGCCGAGGCGACGCCAAGCTCGATCTCGGCGAGGCGCCGGTCATCGTGAGCGGCGGCCGCGGACTCAAGGAGGCGGCCAACTTCAAGCTGATCGAGGAGCTCGCCGCCGCCTTCGGGAATGCCGCCATCGGCGCCACGCGCGCGGTGACGGACGACGGCTGGCGCGATCCATCGACCCAGATCGGCCAGACCGGCCGCCTCGTCAGTCCCGACCTCTACATCGCCGTCGGGATCTCGGGGGCGGTACAGCACCTGGCCGGGATGCGGACCTCGCGCGTCATCGTCGCCATCAACCGGGACAAGGACGCCCCGATCTTCAAGCTCGCCGACTACGGCATCGTGGGAGATCTGTTTGAGGTGGTGCCGAAGCTGACGGAAGCGATCAAGAGAGCCAAGAGCTGAGAGCTTAGAGCTGAGAGCTAAGAGTCTAGAGCTGAGAGCTAAGAGTCTAGAGCTGAGAGCTAAGAGCTTGGAAGCAGGTTCAGGGGCGTCAGATTGGCGCCCTTTCTGTTTGTTATATTCGGAGCGGATAGCGGACACCCTCCACCGAGCGCCGAGCCCTGACCATCAAGACCACCATCCTCCCCTCCGCGCATCAGGCGCCTCTCCCCCTCGATCGGTTCATTCTCGAGCAGTCGCCGAGTGGAGAGA
>JBIOIC010000181.1:0-4564 GCA_044449625.1 Gemmatimonadales bacterium
GAGTTCGGCTGGGATCCGGAGGATTGGGACCGGATCGCGGCGGGGACCATCGCAGGGCATATCATCGAGTGCGGCGCGCAGGCTTCGGGGGGGAATCTCCTCAAGGATTGGCGGAAGGTCCCCGGAATGGCCGATCCGGGGTTTCCGATCGTCGAGGCCGCTTCCGACGGGAGCTTCGTCGTCACCAAACATCCGCGCACCGGCGGCGTGGTCTCCATCGCGAGCGTCAGCGAGCAGTTGGTCTACGAGATGGGCGATCCGCACAACTACATCACCCCCGACGGCGTCGCCGATTTTACGAGCATCCATCTCAAGCAGGACGGGAAGGATCGGGTGCGGGTCCACGGAATCACCGGCGGGCCCCGCACTCCGATGCTCAAGGTCTCGATCGCCTACTTCTATGGCTACAAGGCGGTGGGGACGCTGGTCTATTCCTGGCCCGATGCTTACGACAAGGCGCACGCCGCCGACAAGATCCTGCGGCAGCGTCTGGCGGACCTCGGCCTTTCGTTCGAGCAGATCCTGACCGAGTATGTCGGGGTCGACGCCACCCACGGCCGGCTCGCGGGGAAGCCTTCGCCCGACATTGCCGAGGTCCAGCTCCGGGTCGGGGTGCGGGCGCGGGAGCGGGCGCCGGTCGAGCGCTTCACCAGGGAGATCGCCCCGCTGGTGCTCACCGGACCGCCCAGCGTGACCGGATTTGCCGGCGGGAGACCGGAGGTACAGGAGATCGTCGCCTACTGGCCGGCGCTCATCGATCGCCGCGAGATCGAACCGGGCGTGAAAGTCGAGATCATCGATGCCTAAGTCTCGCCGGCGACCCGCCCCTCCGTCCGTGCGCCCCTCCGCCCGTGCGTCCGTTCAACTCCGCTGGCTCGCCCACGCCCGCTCCGGCGACAAGGGCGACACCGCCAACGTCGGCCTCATAGCGCTCAAGCCGGCGTGGTATGAGCTCCTCCGCCGCGAGGTGACCGTCGCCCGCGTCGCCCGCCACTTCAAGGGGATGGTCTCGGGCGTGGAGCGCTTCGAGCTGCCGAACCTCCGGGCCCTCAATTTCCTGCTCCACGGCGCCCTCGACGGCGGCGGCACCCTCTCGCTCAAGACCGATGCGCAGGGGAAGGTCTACTCGACCGCACTTCTGCGGATGACGATTCCGGTGCCCCGGGATCTCTATCGGCAGCTTCCGGCCGCCGCACGGAGGGCCGAGCGCTGACTACCGATCACGGACCGCTGGCGGTGACGGTGTCCAGCGGCATCCTCACCCTCACCCTCGACCGCGCCGAGAAGCGGAATGCGCTCTCGTCGGCGCTGATCGAGCGGCTGCACCAGGAGTTCGATCGCGCCGACCTCGATGCCGGAGTGCGGGTCGTAATGGTGCGGGGAGCCGGCAAGGATTTCTGCGCCGGGGCCGATCTCGATGAACTCCTCGCCTCCGCCGATGCCGACCCGGCCGTGAACGAGGCGAGCGCCCTCCGGTTGGGCACCCTCTTCCAGAAGATCCGCTCGCTCCCGAAGCCGGTCGTCGCGATGGTGCATGGTCGCGCCCTGGCTGGCGGGGCGGGGCTCGCCACCGCGTGCGACATCGTGCTCGCGGCCGAGAGCGCCCAGTTCGGATATCCCGAGATCCAGCGCGGATTCGTTCCGGCAATGGTGATGGCGATTCTGCGGCGTCTGGTGGGGGAGAAGCGCGGCTTCGAACTGGTGGCGTCAGGTCGGGCGGTGTCGGCCGGGGAAGCGTTGCAACTGGGGCTGGTGAGTCGCGTCGTGGCTGATGCGAAGCTGGAAGCCGCGGTGAGAGAGGTGTCCAAGGCCCTCGTCGTCCAGAGTGCGACGGCCTTCGCCCTCACCAAGCGGCTCTTTTACGAGCAGGATGGGAAGTCATTCGCCGAGGGGATCGCGCTCGGCGCCAAGGTCAACGCCCTCTCCCGCACCACCCCCGATTTCCGCGCGGCGATCGCCGCCTTCCTCAAGAAATAGGGGCGCCGTCCGCTGCGCCCCTGGATCCTCCGTTCCCGTTTCTCTCTCGCCGCCCTCGGCCTGATCCTCGGCATCGTCGGGATCGCCCGGGGGGACCGTCGGATTGTCTGGGCCGCGATCGGATGCCTGGGGATCGCTTTAGCGCTGCGGTGGGTGGCCCGATCCGCCGCGCCCGGGTGATCTGCTCTGCTCATTGAACGGGGCGGGCATATTCCCGTCGCGCGATGTCGCAAAAGGCCGGGCGCGCCACGATCTTGAACGCCCATCGAACCAGTCGGGGCGCTGGCACGACGGTTGAATCGGACCCCATGACACTCAGCCACGGATCGTCAAGTTGTCTGAGTCGCTGGCGGATCGTCTGATAGATGGGGTCCGCGTCCGGAAGGTCACTGACTTGGGCTCTCATCGCGCCGAGCAGCCCGAACCGCGCGTTGGTCGCTCCGCTGAAGATCTCACGCTGGTTCCAGCAACTTCCCTGAACCACCGCCTGCAGCGACAGCCACCGTGACGCCGGGGAGAGTCGCCGATCGCCGGCGATTCGCAGCCACATGGCCGAATCGGGCGCGGCTGCCGCCATCGACGCGGAGGTCAGCGGAAACGTGGCCAAGCCTCCCCGAATGGACTCCGTGCCGAGCGCCACCCCGCGCGCCGCTAGGGCCGGGTCGCCATTGCTACGACCAATGCGCGCTAGCATCCGACCAGCGAGCGCGGTCAACCGGAACCCTGCGGTTCGCACCTCTTCACTCGGCGCCTGGAGCATCGGCCGGGCCACGCCGACGAGCTCCCGTGCCCGTTCCTTGGCGAGCAGGTAATTGCGCTGATTCAGCAGCAGCGCTCCCGCGGCCGCATCGCGCAGGGCGTAATCAGCGACCAGTCGAAAGGTTGCCCCGCTGGCGAACAGCGGATTCTGCTCGTCAAAGGTTGGGATGCCGGTGCGGCGATACCATGTACCTCGCAGGGGGGAGTGGGCCATCTGACGGAATGCGGCCAGGCCGGGGCCGAACCCGACCGTATCGTTGGTCAGTCGGGCGATCAGCGCTCCCGACAACACGCCGGGCAGTGTGGTCCAGGCGGCGTCCACGGCCACGGAGTCGGCGGGATTACGCAGATTCGCCCACGGAGTCCTGGTGCCGCGCTGCTGTCCGTAGGCATCCATCAGCATCTGTCGTGCGGCAACCGTATCGGCGGCGGCATTGCCCCAATCCGTGAGCAGGGTGTCCACTGTCGCCACCACGTTCAGCCACGGGCGACGGGTAAGGCGCTCGGGGCCCGCCGACAGTTGCCACCCTTCCCACGCTGCCAAGTCGCCTGCGCGGATCGGCGCAAAATTGAACGCGCTCGACCAGGTCAGCGCCACGAGGACAAGCGCGAGGCCGATCGCTGGCAGGGTCCAGGTACTGGTCATCGTGCGGAGGGCGCGCGCGCGCCACGGAGAGCGCGCCGGGAGGATCGACTCCCCCGCTTCGATCAGCCACCCTTCAGCGAGATCGCGCCGGATGACGGGAGTACGCCAACGGGAGATCAGGTTTTCGGGGCGACGCCCGGTAGCGAGCCGGATCCGAAGCTCGGGCCACGAGAGCGCGAGGGCAATCGCCTGAGCGATGAGGCTTGGCGAAAAAAGGGTAACAACGCCGCCAATCGTGAGGATGCTGAACGCTGTTCCGGCGCCGGTATTGATCGCCCCAAACGCCCAAAGCACCACGGTCACGCCCGAGAGCACGAGTCCGGCCGCCTCGGCCGTTGCCGCTCCCCGGCGACGCCACATCCATCGGCCGCGAGCGGGGGCCGGTACCAGCGCGAAAATTCCTGAGCCGCTGATCAGCGCTGCGCCGTCCGCTGGAGGGTCAAGCGCCACATCCAGCAGGATACGCAGAGGATACCCCGCCTGCCGCCCGGCGGAGAGCCATCGCAGCATCCGCCCATTCGCCCGCTTAGCGCCGAGGTTGAAGCCGAGCGCCAGTGCCACGATCCCGGCGCTCAGCAGCAGCCATCCCGGTCCCGCCACCGACGTTCCCAGCCACGCCAACATCATCACGTACGCGAACGCCGCTGCCGTCGCGAGACGGAACCGGGTGAGGGTCCTCCGCCCGGTCCCGTGCAACCGCGCGAGCCCCGGCGGCGGCCACTCGATCAGGTGGGAAGTGGTCGTGACCAGCGCCCGGGAAATGGTGGCCGCATCCGGCCGATCCTCGGGGCGCTTGGCCAGGCACCGATCGATCAGCCCGGCGAACTCCGGTTCCAGGTCGGGCCGGATCGATCCGATGGTGGGCGGGATCTTGTGCAGGTGCGCCGCCGCGATCGCGATCGGAGTTCGCTCCTCGAACGGTGCCCGTCCGGTCGCGAGTTCGAACATCACGATGCCGAGGCTGTAGACATCGCTCCGATCGGTCACCGGTTCCGCCGCCGCCTGTTCCGGGCTCATATAGATCGGGGTGCCGAGCGTCACCCCTTCCTGGGTGATCCGCGGGCCGGGGCGGTGCTCCGCGGATTGGCGGGCCGCGCTGACTCCGAAATCGAGCACGATGGCTCGTCCGGTCTCCCGCTCCAGCATGATGTTGGCCGGCTTGATGTCGCGGTGGATGAGTCC
>JBIOIC010000182.1:0-4537 GCA_044449625.1 Gemmatimonadales bacterium
CGACCTCTTCGTGGTTGGCGATGAGGAGATCGCTCCACTCTTCCGCATCCCGCGGCACCGCCCGCACCGCTTCCCGTGCGGCGGCGTCCCACGATACCCCGCCAAGCTTCTGCCCATCCAGGGTCCGGGCCAGCACCGCCGCCGCCGCCCGTGGAAGATGGCTGGTCCACGCCACCTGCGCATCGTGCCGGCCGGCCGCGATGAGCACCGGATCGGCATCGAGCGCTTCGGTGAGGAACCCGATGACATTCGCCGCGGCCCCGTGACCGGCCTCGCTCCCCGTGGCGCAGACGTAGGCCAGCGACCGCCGCAGCCGATCGGGGCGGGCCGCATCGAAGCCGGCGCCCGCATCCTCGCCGAAGAAGTGGACTCCCGCCACCACATCGCCCAGCCCCAATTCAACCGCCCGCGCGAGGAGCGGCACCTGCACCCCGCTCATCACGGCGACGACGGCGGGCGGCGTGAGGCGCCGGGCGATCCGGGCCAGGAGATCGAGCGTCTGCTGGAACGGAAGCGCGATGACCACGAAACCGGCTCCGGCGACGGCCCGGTCAGCCCGATCGGTGAGATCGTCGAGCGCCCCGGCCCGGAGCGCCGCGACGCCATCGGCCCGGCTCGGCGACCAGCCGATGACCCGGGGCACCCCCGCCTGCCGAGCCTGCCAGGCGACTGATCCGCCGGTAGCCCCGAGGCCGAGCACCGCCAGGAGGTCAGGCCGCACGGCCGCCGCTTTTCGGTCCCCGTCGGCACGTTTCCGCAATTGTCAGGCGCATAGGCCAATGGTAGTTATGGCCCCGAGGTTCCTCAACATCGCCGCTCGACGGGCGCACCCCGGAGATCCCCTTGCCCAAAGAGGTCAACGCCAGCGCGCGCCCCTTTCTCGATGCCTGGCTGGCCCGGCCGCTGATTGAGGCCGGGCTTCTGGCGCGAGAGCAGGTCCTTGCCGCGCAGTGGGAAGGGGTCGCGGAACTCTGGCCGGCGACGGTCACCCGCGGCTGGGCAACATCGGATCGGATCATCGCGGCGCTGGTCCAGCGCTTCCACTTTGCGGTGGCCGATCTCTCGCGGGCCGAGCCGCGGGTGACGGCACTCATCCCCGAGGCAGTCGCCCGCCGGCATCGGGTCGTGCCGCTCCGGGCCGACGACCGCCGCATCACCATCGCGACCGCCGACCCGCGGAACCTGTCGGTGGAACGGGATCTCGCCTTCCTGACCGGCCGCACAGTGGAGTTCCAGCTCGCGGCCCCGGAGGAGCTCACCCGCCGGCTGGACGAGCTCTACCGCCCCGAACGGAGCATCGAGCGGCTGCTCTCCGGTCTCGACCCCGGCACCGTCGAGACCGTCGTCGATCCCGCTCCCCTCGCGGCCAAGGACCCGGTCCTCGAAGCCCCGGTGGCCCGGCTGGTGGACGCGCTCATCGCCGAAGGGGTGCGCGAACGGGCCAGCGACATCCACTTCGATCCTGACCAAGGGGGAATGGCGGTACGCTACCGGGTCGACGGCGTCCTCCGCGAGGTGATGCGCCTCCCCGACTCGGCTGGCGCCGCGGTGGTGCGACGGGTCAAGATCCTGGCCCGGCTCGACGTCGCCAACCCGCTGGTCCCCGCCGATGGACGGGCGACCGCCCGGGTGGCGGGGAAGGTCGTGGATCTGCGGGTGGCGACCTCGCCGGTGGGACACCGGGGCCAGAAAGCGGTGGTGCGGATCCTCGATCCCTCGAACCTGAAGACCCGACTCGACGATCTGGGCCTGGTGCCCTCCGAACTCCAGGCGCTGACCCGGCTGCTCGGCCAGCGGGAGGGAATCGTCCTGGTGACGGGACCGACCGGGAGCGGCAAGACCACCACGCTCTACGCCGCCGTCAACCAGCTCAAGACCGGGAAGGTCAACATCGTGACCGTGGAGGATCCGGTCGAATACGAGATCGCCGGCGTGTCGCAGATTCAGGTGAACGAGGACCAGGAGCTGACCTTCGCCACCATCCTCCGTTCGGTGCTGCGGCAGGATCCGGACATCCTGCTGCTGGGGGAGATCCGCGACATCGAGACCGCCGCCACCGCGGTGCAGGCGGGGCTGACCGGTCACCTGGTGCTGTCGACGCTGCACACCAACGATGCTCCGTCCGCCGTGCTGCGACTGCGCGACATGGGGCTTGACGCCTTCAAGGCGGCGGCGGTGCTGAAGGGGATCGTTGCGCAGCGGCTGGTGCGGCGCCTGTGCGATCGGTGCGCCGAATCGGCGGCCGGGGAGATCCTGCCGGCGGGTGCGGCGCCACCGGTGGACCACCCGCGGCCGGTCACGTTGCGGCGAGGAGTCGGCTGCCGCGAATGCAACGGAACGGGGTACCGGGGCCGGATCCCGGTGGTCGAGATCCTCGCGATCGACGCGCGGGTGGGCCAGGTGATCGGCAATGGCGAAGCACCGGCGGCGCTCCAGGCGGCGGCACGCACGGCGGGGATGCGGAGTCTCTGGGAGAGCGGACTCGAACGGGTCTGGGACGGGTGGACGACGGTGGACGAACTGGTGCGAGTGCTGGGGGAGCGGCGCCTGTCCTGAGCCCAGAGAAGGGGGCTGCGTGCTGCGTGGACGGATGCGGGGAGTGCCCGATTGCACAAGAGGAGTCTGATGACTCACGGCGCAACGGATAGCGGATAACGAATAGCGATTGCCGGATACCGCTGTACCTTACTGACAACTCCGACCCCGAGCCCCATGGCCACCATCCTCATCATCGACGACAATCCTGACAACATGATGCTGTTCCGGACCTTGCTTGCGCTCAAGGGTCACCGAGTGGTGGAGCGGAGCGATGGGGCCGGGCTGCTCGCGGCGCTCGACGAGATCAAGCCCGACCTGACGCTGATGGATATCCAGTTGCCGGAGCGGGATGGATTTGCCTTGCTCAAGGACATTCGAGGTTCGGCCCATCGGGAACTCCGGGTGCTGGCGCTGACGGCGCACGCGATGGCGAGCGACGTGGAACGGGCACGCCAGGCGGGGTTCGATGGATATCTCACCAAACCGATCGACGTGCGGCGCTTCCCCGAACTGGTGGCCCGGGCGCTGACGGGGGAGCGGGTGGAGGAGTGACGGAAGGGAGACGAGAGAAGAGAGACGGGAGAAAAGAGACGGGAGACGGGGAAAAAGAAGAGACGAGAGATGGGGACGGGACGAAGGATGGGGGTGGCACGAGAAGAAGCCCAGGAGAATACGAAACGCAAAGAGCCCCGCCGGGCTGGCGGGGCTCTCGCGTTGCAGGAGCTGCCGTCAGCTTACTTCTTGCCGAACATCAGACCCACAGTGAGGGCAATCGCGCTCCCACCTGAGACCGAATTGAACCGAAGTTCGCCGTAGCCGGTCATGCTGCCCACCGGCATACGGGCGCCGCCGCCGAGGCTGAGCCCGAGATTCGTGGTCGAGCCGGTGGCGGTGAAGCCACCAAACGAGACAGTCGACGACGTGTGGACGAAACCAAGGCCGGCCAACCCATAGGGCTTGAAGCTGCTGGCGGTCTTGAAGTCATACCCGGCGTACGCCCCGACACCGATCTGCGTCGAGCTGCAGGAGCCGCCGCCGCAGGAGATGCCGAAGTGATCGAAGGCGGCTTCGGGGCGGAGCCAGACCGGCCAGGCGTGCGGGGTGAAGGTGGCGCCGAGGCGCACGTTGAACCCGGTGTTCAAGCCCGTGGTGGTCGGGAGCGAGAGGCCGACGCCCGCATTCCAGGTGATCGGCTTGGCGGCGGAACTGGCCGGAGCGGCGGAGGCCGGAGCCGGAGCCTTCTTCTTCTGTGCCTGTGCCGGCGCAGCCACGATGGCGAGCCCGAGCACGATGGCCGCTGCTGCTTTGACGAAGCCCTTCATGTGCCTCTCTCCTTGGTGCAAGTGGGGAACACAGTATGCATAACAGTAGATAGACGGACCCGGATCCGAACAGGTTGCGATGCGCTAAGAATACACAAAGATGCGTTCCAGCGTTGGCACAATCCTCGACCGAGGAGGGCCTCCATGAAGCCACTACTTCTAATGTCGCTCTGCAGCAGCAATAGCGCGAGCGCCCTCCACGGAACAGATGTGGACGTGGCCACCGGATCACGCGAACAATTTACGCCCTTGCCTCATCCCGTCATCAACAGATCAACATATTGCCATTTAACCAGTTACAGGTCTCGGCACACTCTCGCAATCACCCCGGCAAGAACGGCTGCCCTGAACGTGAGATGGAGGTACTGATGCCCCCCGTGGGATTCGAACCCACACTCGAGCGGGTTTAAGCCGCCTGCCTCTGCCGGTTGGGCTAGGAGGGCGGGGGAAATATAGGGTGCAGAGACGCAGGGGCGGAGAGGCGCAGGGACAGATAGGTGGGTAGTGGGGGAGGTGGGTAGTGGCGTAGGCGGGTAGTCGCCCGGACGGATGCGCCCCTCCGCTAGCGAACCCGCTCCGACCGGACCCCTCCCATCGCCGCGGTACTCCAGACGGCCGGTATCCGGCCGTACGCGCCCCGGAACCCCTCCTGTACCTCGGCCACCACCCGCCGCGCC
>JBIOIC010000183.1:0-4436 GCA_044449625.1 Gemmatimonadales bacterium
AAGAAGTCGTGGGTCGCGGGTCGTGGGTCGTGGACGGCACCGGAGCGCATCTCCGCCATCGGCCTCCAGCTCTACACCGTCCGCGATCTGATGGCCAAGGACTTTGCCGGGACGATCGAGCAGGTGGCCAAGGTCGGGTACAAGGAGGTCGAGTTCGCTGGGTACTTCGACCGCAAGCCCGCCGATATCCGTGCCCTCCTCGATCGCCACGGATTGCGGGCGCCGGGGGCGCACATCGCCATCGAGCTGCTGGAGAAGGACCCCAATCAGGTCTTCGACGCCGCCCACGCCATCGGTCACGAGTATGTGATCGTCGCCTGGCTCGATGAGGACCGGCGGAATACGGTCGACGCGCTCAAGAAGAGCGCCGACGGCTTCAACGTGCTCGGCGAGAAGGCAAAAAGGGCGGGGCTCAAGTTCGCCTATCACAACCACAATCCCGAGTTCACCCCGATCGAGGGCCAGCTCCCCTACGATATCTTCCTCTCCCGCACCGATCCGGCGCTGGTCAAGTTCGAGATGGACCTCTACTGGATCATCCTCGGCGGCGGTGATCCGCTCGTCTACTTCAAACGATATCCCGGGCGTTTCCCGATGGTCCACGTCAAGGACCTGACGAAGGACCGGAAGATGGTCGACGTGGGCCAGGGGAGCATCGATTGGAAGATGATCTTCGCGCACTCGAAGGAGGCGGGGATCGAGCACTACTTCGTGGAACACGACGAACCGACCGCGCCGCTCGACGACATCCGGATCAGCTATGAGTACCTGCGATCGTTGAGGTTCTAAAGAACTACTACACCACGGAGACACGGAGGGCACGGAGAACCGCCACGGAGAACCGCAAATGTTGTGGTCTCGCGAACGAAGCTCCGTGCGGGAGACCACAACATCCGTAGTGCTCCGTGCCTCCGTGGTGTAGTAGTTGCTTCCAGGGCGAGATCTCAGCCAAGGACAAACGTGCCCGCTCTGATTCGCTGGAGCGCTCTCTCAGCACTGGTATTGGCCGGACCGCTGGCGGCCCAGACCGCTGCGGTTCGGTCCTGGCCGGTGGTATCGGCGCCATATCGAGGGCTACGCCGCGACCCTGGCCGGTGAACGCTTCACCTATCGCACCGCCACACCGCGCATCACCTCGTCCCTTCTCGTCCGCAGCATCGACAGCACCCGCTACATCGAGTGGCGCACCGCCCCGATCCCCGACGCTGCGGCGGGGGCGTTCGTCACCTTTACCTGGATGGCGTCGATGGACGTGGTGGACTCCGGCACGGTCCAGCACCACTTCGGCGTCACCCTGAACGGCGAGCGATGGTTCTCCATCCCGCAGCCCCTGTCGGCCGACAGCGGCTGGGGAGTGGACGGCCCGGACGGCTCTCGACTCTCCTTCCACCTCCTCCTGGTGGACTGGGCCGGAGACGTGAACGGCCTGATGACGATGCGGATCCCCCTGGCGCGGTTCGCGCGGGGACAGGGGATCACGTTGCGCGTGACCGGTGAGAGCGCCGGGAGTCCGGCGTGGTACATGACCTTCACCCAGCCCGTCGCGCCGACGATCGACGTCGCCGAGGAACAGGCGCTGATCCGATCGGGCACGGGAGTACGCCAGGGGCTCAGGGTCAGGGTGTGGAGCCTGGTCGATGGCACACCGATCCACGTGGGGGTCGGCGGCGTTCGGCGGCTGGATAGGATGCTTGCGCTCGGCTGGAACACCTTCGATGTGCCGATCGCCCAGGTCGCCCGGCCAACGACACTCGCGGTGACGGCGGTCTCCGGCACCGACACCGTCCGTTGGGCGGCGCTCCGGGTCGATCCCGTCATCCCCCGGACGATCTACCTGATCCCCCACTCCCATCTCGACATCGGGTACAACGTCCTGCAGAAAGAGGCGGAGTTCCGCCACCTGGTGAACTACGACGAAGGGATGGCGCTGGCCCGGAAGACCGCCTCCTATCCCGCGGACGCCCGCTTCCACTGGAATGTCGAAGGACTCTGGCCGGTCGAGGGATACCTCACCGAAGGGAACGCCGCGGAGCGGGATACCCTGCTCACCGCGGCCCGCAACGGCGATCTCTCCTTCAACGGCTTCTACGCCAATTTGATGACCGGGCTCTCCCGCCCCGAAGAACTCTTCTGGGCGCTGCACTACGCCAAGATGCTGCGCACCAAGGAGAGGATCCCGATCACCACGGCGATCACCTCCGACGTCCCCGGCTTCACCTGGGGGGTGGTGCCGGCGCTGGCGCAGAGCGGGATCCGCTACCTCTCGAGCGGACCGAATTATCAGGCGACCCTCCCCGGCCGAGGAGATCGGATCGGCCGGCTGCTGCTGCAATGGGGGGACAGCGCCTTCTATTGGATGTCGCCATCGGATCGCGATTCGGTGCTGGTGATGGTGGCGGGACGGGGCTACTCCTGGTTCCACGGCCGCCGTCGCGGGTGGCCGGGGCTCGCCGATGAGGGGGGACTCATCGATTACATGGATACACTGACCGCCGATGGGTATCGCTACGACATCGTGCAGGTCCGCTACACCACCGGTGACAACGGGAGCCCCGACCCACTGCTCCCCGATGCGGTCCGGCGCTGGAACGCGACCTACGCCTCCCCCCACGTCGTGATCGCGACGCTGCCGATGCTGTTCCAGGCCTTCGAGCACCGCTATGGGCCGAGGCTCTCCCGAATGCGCGGCGACTTGACCGGCTACTGGGAGGATGGCGCCGGGTCGACCGCGCGGGAGACCGGCGAGAGCCGGATGGCAGCGGAGCGACTGACCCAGGCGGGGACCCTCTTTGCGATGCTCCGCCCGAAGGCGTACAGCGACAGCGTCTTCTGGCAGGGGTGGCGCCAGGTGCTCCTGTATAGTGAGCACACCTGGGGCGCCGACCGGAGCATCAGCGCTCCCGACGACTCGTTCACCATCGCGCAGTGGAGGGTGAAGCGCGGTTTCGCGGACTCAGCCGATCGCCGCTCCCGGGTGCTCCTCGCCGCCGCGCTCGGCGATCGCTCGGCTACACCAGCCTCCGCCATCGACGTCTACAACACTGCGTCGTGGCCTCGGTCGGAGGTCGTCACCTTCCCCGATGCAATGGCGATGGGATCTGTGGTGACGACCGCCGATGGGCACCAGGTTCCGTCACAACGCCTTGCGAATGGAGATCTCGCCCTGATGGCCGACTCCATTCCCGCGTTCGGCTCCCGGCGCTATCGGATCGAGGCAGGGCTCCCTCGTCCCGCGGGCACCGCCGGCGCTGCTGGCGACTCCCTCTGGAGTGGCGAGATCACCGCCCGGGTGGACACGATCACCGGTGCCATCACGAGCGTGCGGTGGCGCGGCCACGAGTTAGTGGATATTGCCCGCGGCGGCTGGGACGACTACCGCTACGTGCTGGGCCGCTCCTCCACCGCGGCGGTCGGCGTCCGCGGTATCTCCATCACCATTCGCGATGCGGGACCGCTGGTCGCCTCGATCGAGGTGACTTCGGCCGCTCCCGGCGCCGAACGGCTGACGCACACCTACCGCGTCACCTCCGGCTCCAATGTCATCGAGATGACCACCCTCATCGACAAGTCCGCGGTGCGCGCCAAAGAGGGGGTCCACCTCGGCTTCCCCTTCCTCGTGCCCCACGGCCAGGTCCGGATCGACGAACCGTGGGCCATCGTCCGCCCCGATTCCGATCAGATGGCCGGCGCCGATCGCAATGTGTTCTCGGTGGGACGCTGGGCCGATGTGGCCAATGACAGCGTGGGTATCACCTGGGCGACGCTCGACGCGCCGTTGCTGGAGTTGGGCGGGATGACGGCGGAGGATTGGCACGGCAACGACGGCACCGAGCATTGGTTGACGGGGCTCGCCCCCACCCAGCTGCTCTATTCCTATGTGATGAACAATTACTGGCACACCAACTTCAAGGCCGACCAGCCGGGATCGGCCACCTTCCGCTACGCCGTCCGCCCCCACGGTCCCTGGGACGCCGGCGCCGCCGAGCGATTCGGGATCGGAATGAGCCAGCCGCTCGTCGTCGCTCCGGTGGCCAAAGATGCCGCGCCACCGGACCCGATCTCGGTCAACAGCGACCAGGTCATCGTCTCGTCGGTGACGCCGACGCGATCGGGTCTTATCGCCCGGGTCTTCAATCCGACCGATCGGGCCCGGCGGATCAGGCTCCGCTGGGAACGACACGCCGTCCAGGCACTGGTGCCCGCCCTCGGCGTCGCTACGCTGTCGCTGGAGCATCCCCCCTTGCCCCACCGCCGGCCGCCCGTACGTTGAATGAAGCAGGGCGCATCCCCCGCGCTCTCAGCCTGACCTCTCCACCGGACTTCCACATGACCGCTCTTCGTGCCGCACTCCTTGGCGCCGCGCTCGCGACCATCCCGACCCTGCTTGCGGGTCAGGTCAAGCAGCCGATGCCGACCGACTACCCCCAGCACTCGAT
>JBIOIC010000184.1:0-4355 GCA_044449625.1 Gemmatimonadales bacterium
CTCCACGTGATCGGCGAGGCGAATTTCTCCGACCACGGGGCGAACCGCCTCGGCGCGAGCGCGCTGATGCAGGGGCTGGCCGACGGTTACTTCGTTCTTCCCGCCACGATCGGGAACTATCTGGCGAGCGCCAAGTTCGCGCCAGTCACGGCCGATCACCCCGCCTTCACCGCCTCGCTGGCGGCGGTCGCCGAACGGACCGCCAAACTCCTCGCCATCAAGGGGAAGCGCACCGTCGACAGCTTCCACAAGGAGCTGGGCCACATCATGTGGGAAGACTGCGGGATGGGCCGGACCCGTCAGGGGCTGGAGTCCGCGCTCAAGCGGATCCCCGTGCTGCGGGAAGAGTTCTGGAAGAACGTGAGCGTGCCGGGGAGCGGGGCCGATTTGAACCAGGCGCTGGAGAAGGCGGGAAGGGTGGCTGATTTCCTGGAGCTGGGCGAGCTGATCTGCCGTGATGCGCTGCATCGGGAAGAGTCGTGCGGCGGTCACTTCCGGGAGGAGTATCAGACCCCGGAGGGCGAAGCGAAGCGGGACGATGAACACTTCGCCTATGTGGCCGCGTGGGAATACCAGGGGGAAGGGAAATCGCCGGCGCTCAACAAGGAACCGCTCACCTTCGAGTACGTGCACCTGGCGCAGCGATCCTACAAGTAAGGGGTGGCCCCCGGCCACCCCGGATCATTCGAGGCATTGATGCACATCACCGTGCGGGTATGGCGCCAGGCGGGACCGAACGCGGCGGGTCGTCTCGTCACCTACGAGGCGAATGACGTCAATCCCGACATGTCGTTCCTCGAGATGCTCGACGTCGTGAACGAGGGGCTGCTGGAAAAGGGTGAACCGTCGATCGCCTTCGATCACGATTGCCGAGAGGGTATCTGCGGTTCCTGCGCGCTGATGATCAATGGCGTGGCCCACGGGCCGATGAAGAGCACCGCCACCTGCCAGCTGCATATGCGGAGCTTCAAGGATGGCGACACGGTCGTCGTCGAGCCGTGGCGGGCCCGCGCCTTCCCGGTGCTCAAGGACCTTTGTGTCGACCGGAGTGCGCTTGATCGGGTCATCCAGGCCGGCGGCTTCATCTCCGCCCGTACCGGGGCCGCTCCCGATGGCAACGCGATGCTGGTGCCCAAGACCGATGCTGATCGCGCTTTCGAGGCGGCGGCCTGCATCGGCTGCGGGGCCTGCGTCGCGGCCTGTCCCAACGGCTCCGCCTCGCTCTTCACCGCCGCCAAGATCTCCCATCTCGGTCTCCTGCCGCAGGGCCAGCCGGAGCGGGACCGGCGCGCCCTCGCGATGGTGGGACAGATGGACGCGGAAGGATTTGGCGGCTGCACCCTCTTCGGTGAGTGCCAGGAGGCCTGTCCCAAGGGGATCAGCATCGACTTCATTTCGCGGATGAATCGGGACTTCGTGCGTGCGGCGCTCCTGGCGGGCTCCGACGGGTGAGCGCCCCCGACCCCACACGCACTGTCCCGGCGGGCCGCTTCATCGAAGGCGGCCCGTTGTCGCTTGGCCGGCGCTTCTTGCCGGTCGTCGCGCTCGTCGTCGGGATCGCGCCGTCGCTGACGGCACAGTCGTTCCGCCTGGGACCGGTGGGCGGGGATCTCATGGGTCAGGCGACCCTCGTCGGCACCACCGCCGATCCGATGCCGCACGACCAGCGCGTCACCGAGCTCCGAATCACCCAGCCGGTCCTCTCCCTCGGCCTCCACGCGCTCGATGGCCATCTCCAGTTCCGCGGCACCCTCGATTTTGAGGGATGGACCATCCCCGAAGGCGAGCTCACCCCGGGGGCCTTCGGCGAGGGGTATGTCGACCGGCGCCATCCGCACACCTACGTCCACGAGCTGATGCTCACCGCCCACGATCTCCTGAGCCCGCTGGCGCTCCCGGTGCATCTCTCCGCGGCATTCGGCAAGGGGTTCGTCCCCTTCGGAACCGACGATCCGATGAGCCGGCCGGTCGAGCGGTTCCCTGTTAATCACCATCTGGCGCAGATATTGGAACGCGAGGTCGCCATCGCGGGGCTTGCAGCGGGTCCGGCGGCCGTGGAACTCTCCTGGTTCAACGGCGATGAACCGGAGTATCCCTCTGAGTGGCCCAATGGCCGGCGCTTTGGTGATTCGTATGCGCTCCGGGGCACGTTGCGTCCGCTGGCCGGCGTCGAGGCACAGCTCTCGTACGCGGAGGTCAAGAGTCCGGAGCATCGAGCAGGGGCGGGACCGACCCAGGACAAGTGGAGCGCGTCGGTGCGATTCGAACGGCAGGTGGCCGGGAATGCCGCCTATGCGCTGGCGGAGTTTGCCCGGACCACCGATGCGGGCGGGGCATTCGTCTACGACAGTTGGCTGATCGAGAGTGCGCTATGGCTGGGGCGCGGACGTCCTTATCTGCGTCTGGAGCGCACGGATCGCCCCGAGGAGACCCGGGTCACCGACTACCGCACTGCTCGGCCGCATCTTGATAATTCGATCCTGGGGATCACGCGCTGGACTGTGGTGACGGTGGGGGCGGAGGTTCGGGCGCTGACGTTGTTCGGACGGCTGGGGGTGCGCCCCTTCGGAGAGGCCTCCCTCGCGAACATCACCGCTGTGGTCGGCCTCTTCGATCCGGCCGCCTGGTACGGCGGGACGACGATCACTTCGCTCTCACTCGGTGTCCGCGCGGATTGGGGAATGGAGGGTCATCGGATGGGACACTACGGCACCGCCTCGACGGCGATGGACATGGAAGGGATGCATCAGTGAATCGCTCACGGATGGCGGGATGGATGGTGGTGGCGGTCGTGTTGCTCATCGGCGCCTGCCACGACGCGACGCCCGCCGGGCCGAGTGGGCTCGATGGCCTCGTGATCGAGAGTGGCGATCGGCAGGGGTTGGACTCTGGGGCGGTCGCCGCCCCGCTCGTCGTCCGGCTCTGGAGCAACGGGCACACGGTCAGCGGGGCGATGGTGTCCTGGGTGGTCACGCGTGGCGGGGGTGGCGTCTCCGCGCCGTCCTCCGTGACTGACTCCACCGGCCGAGCGTCGGTGACGTGGATGCCAGGGGTGGTCGGTTTCGGCCAAGGTGTGCGGGCCACGGTCGCGGGACTCACGCCGGTTGAGTTCTCGATCACCCGGCATCGGCCGATGACCGTGGTGGGCGGCGGCAACAACGTTTCTTCGCGATATTCTTCGGACCTCTGGCTGGCGGGGGGGTACGCCTACACCGGGTCGTGGGGATTTCGAGCGACGCTGGGCAATGTGGTCAGCATCTGGCCGCTCGATGGGGCGGGGGCACCGGGATCGCCGGGGACGTTGACTCTTCCGGGCGTAGGCACCATCAGCGATCTCCAGGTGAGCCCCGACAGCACGGTCCTCGCGGTGACGGGGGAGTATGGATCTGGCTCCGCCGGCCTCTACCTATACAGCCTGGCCGATCGGGCGAACCCAGCGCTGCTCGGAAGCCACTTGGTGAGCCAGGGCACGTCGGGCCTGCACACCGGCACCCTGGCCGTGATGAACGGCGTGCTCTACGACTTCACCGCGCGCGATCCTTCCTCCCCCTCGCTGCTCACCTTCCGGATCCAGCCCGACTCCACGGTTCCGATCGTGCTGGTCGACTCGATCCTGATGCCCGCCAATTACGGCATCCACGACACCTTCGTCCGCGACGGCCTCCTCTTCGTGGAGAACTGGAACGAGGGGGTATGGATCTACGACATTGGCGGGGGCGGGATGGGTGGCCGGCCCGACAGCGCGGTCTTCATCAGCTCCATCGTGACGCAGGGCGGAGAGGTCCACAACGCCTGGTGGTTCCACAATCCGGTGACCGGCGAAAAGAAGTACCTCTTCGTGGGACAGGAGGGGCCCGGGATCGTGGGCGCCACCAGCTCCGGTGATATCCACGTCGTGGACATCTCGAACCTCGCCGCCCCGGTCGAAGTGGCGCAGTATCATCTCGACGGCGCGGGGACCCACAACTTCTGGATGGACGAACCGCGGCAGATCCTCTATGCGGCGTACTACAATGGCGGGGTGGTGGCGCTCGATGTGTCAGGTACGCTCGCCGGCGATCTCGCCTCGCGGGTCATTGCGCGGCTCCAGCCCGGCGGCGCAAACGACACCTACGTCTGGGGGGTGATGCTCTACGGCGGGCATCTCTACGCCGTCGACATGCTGAGCGGCCTCTGGGAACTGAGCGTCCCCTGAGTGGTACCGGCAGGATGCAAGATGGCAAGATTCGAGTAGCATTTAGGCCGGTATGTCGCATATTTCGCAACGCAGCACGCAGCACGCAGCACGCAGCACGCAGCACGCAGCACGCAGCACGCAGCACGCAGCACGCAGCACGCAGCACGCAGCACGCAGC
>JBIOIC010000185.1:0-4341 GCA_044449625.1 Gemmatimonadales bacterium
CGGCGGGGGTGGGGGGCACGCCGCGCACCGCCGTGATCGTATTGAGCGTGTCGGCTTGTCCATTTCCCGCGGAATTGGTGAATGTCAAGCGCAGGGTATCTGCTGAGCTCTGACCCGACACCATGATGGTTCTAGTACTGTCATACGTGACCATTGAGGCGTCCGTGGTGAATCGTCCTGAGGCATCCGGGATGACCGGAGCGCGAATCGTACCATTGGCGCACGGGATATCGAATGTGATCCGAAGGAGGGAGGCGTTGACCTCCGTCCCGAACCCACCCCACTCGCCATCCAGCCATGATGAAGGTGATGGTGCCGTACCTCCGCACGCTGTCGCGCCAACACCGAGCAACAGCACCCAGCCTCGCTTCACACGTACGCGATCGATCATCATCTCCCCCGATGGGTCTCGTCTGAAGACGTATCACCCGGGCTCCCATGCACCGCCGCGCCGAGCCTGGTAAACGCGCTGTCCCCCTCCGCGCCACGTACCAGCGAATCAAGCCCCGCGACCGCCATCCGTACATCCGATCCGTGCGCGGTGTACCACGCATCGAACCAGTCGAGGTGCGAGCGGTAGATCGTCGCGCCGATCAGCCGCGCGTTGTTGACCTCATAGCGAAAATCCGCCGCCACACGATAGGTCCGGAATCGCGGGCCGAGCGAATCGCGCAGCTCGGCGGTGGCCCACGCTCCGACGGCCGTCCGGGCGGCGGTGACCGCCGTGGAATCGGGGGCCGAGGCGTACGCTGAATCGAGCCGGACCAGGAGATCGCGATAGAATCGGGCGAGGAGGATCTCATCGCTCCAGCGATCCGCGGCGCGGCGAGCATCGAGGGTATCGCCGCGGGCGCGATAGAACGCCTCGGCCCCGCGATACCCCACCAGCTGGGCGAAGCTCTCGTTGAAGGGGGCGTTGCCCTTGACCCACAGGGTATTGTGGGCGATCTCGTGCAACACCAGCGCCACCAGTTCCATCGAGTCGGGGGTGATGGCGGTCGAGAGGAGCGGGTCGTTGAACCAGCCGAGCGTCGAGAAGGCGGCCGCGGGACGGAGATAGGTGTCGTATCCTCGGCCGGAAAAATCGGCCGCCGTCCGCCGGGCGAGATCGAAGTCGAAAAACCCCTTATACGGGATCCGGCCCACGATCGGATAGTGCCAGGTGAAGGGGACGACGCTGTCGTGCGGCGCGGCCGACAGGACCAGCAGGAGTGTATCGCGCCCCACATCGGCGTACATCGTATAGGTCTTCTTCGCCCGCAATCCGAGCGTGGCCGCGAAGTCCCGCGCCTCAAGCACCAGCGTGAGCTCGTGCCGGCGCTCGGGCGCCAGGGTGGAATCGCGCAGCAGCCGCTCGATCGGCTTCCGCGCGGCGAGGAGCCGGCTCTCCTCGACCGCCGAACGATGGAGGTAGCGGACGTCGGGACTCGCCAGGTAGGCGACCGAGTAGCCCCCCATCAGTAACCCCACCAGCGCGACGAAGATCATTCCCTTCCTCCGCAGAGTCATGGAGTCCAGCGGGCGCCGAATCGCTGCACATCGCGCCCCAGCACCGTCCGCCGTTGATAGGCGTAGTCGAGCGTGAACCGATGAAAAACGAGGCTGCCCCCGTAGCTCTGCTCCGTCTCTCCCGACCCCTCCGGCTGACCTCCGAATCCGAAGCGGGCGACGATCCCGATCCCCGAGAGCACCACACCCGCTTCGCCGCCGAGGACGGTCCGCCGCGTCCGGCGCTCGCTCCACACCGTCTCCAGCACGCCCCGCAGCCTGAGCGTCCCCTGCGGGTCGACGAAATTGAAGGTGACTCCGAGGTGAGTGGTGGTCGGCAGATCGAGACCGCCCCCTGCGGCGACCTTCTGTCCCACATTCTGAACGCTCACGGCGAGCGCCAGGATATCGAAGATCGCGAGCGTCGTCCCGATGTCGCCGGTGACGGCACTGGCCACCCGCCCCGCTGAATCGGTGACGGAGGCGTACTTGGCCGAGCCGCCGAGGGCGATGAATCCGTAGCGATAGACGGCGGTGCCGGTGTAGAGGAGGTTCGAGCGGGTGGCGGCGCTGTCGTCGAAATGGAGATAGTTGACGCCGGCGCCAAAGTCGAACTGCCCCACCCGGACCGCACCGGCGCCCATCGCCTGTGTCGCGCTTCCCGCGTAGCTCTGGGTCGCCCCTTCAAAACTCACCCGGCGCACCGCCGCGAGCCCCGCCGGGTTGACGAAGACCGAGCCGGCATCACCGATCACCGCGACCCCGGCGCCCCCCAACCCCGCGAAACGCACCGACGCTGGCAACACCAGCACCACCGGGTACGGCCGCCCCGCCTGGGCATTGGCGGGAGCGGTCGCGCCGGCCAACAGGGCCACGGCGGCAAGGATGCGCAAGGGATTCATGGGTGCGGGTGGGCGGTACCACCCGAGGAGCCAAGTGTAAGTGCCGCAACGGGTTTTGACAATCCGTGGGAAGTGGAATTAGTTTGCCTTTGGCAGAGACCTTCCGGCCGGTCCACCAGGCTATCAGCTATCAGCTCTCGGCTATCAATCCCCGCTGTTCGGGGGTCTTAGACGTCGTCTGATGACTGATGGCTGATAGCTGACAGCTGACAGCCCCATGGCATTCGTTCACCTCCACACCCACAGCGAATTTTCCCTCCTCGACGGCGCCAACCGGATCCCCGAGTTGGTGGCGCACGTCAAGAAATTGGGCATGGACTCGCTGGCCGTGACCGATCACGGCAACCTCCACGCCGCCTGGTCGTTCTACGAGGAGGCGAAGGCCCGGAAGATCCGGCCCATCCTCGGCTTCGAGGCGTATCTCGCCTTCGGGTCCCGGCGCGCGACCCAGCGTCAGCCCGACGCCCCCGCCAACTACAGCCACCTCGTTCTCCTCGCGAAGAACCGGACCGGGTATCGGAATCTGGTCCGTCTCTCCTCGATCGGGTTCACCGAAGGGTTCTACCGCCGGCCCCGCATCGACAAGGAAGTATTGGCCGAGCACCACGAGGGGATCGTCTGCCTCGCCGCCTGCCTTTCGGGAGAGATCGCGCTCTATCTCCGCCAGCAGCAGTACGACAAGGCGAAGGCCTCGGCCGAGTGGTTCGCCACGACCTTCGGCAAGGACGACTTCTGGCTCGAAATCCAGTCCCACGGCATCGACGAAGAGGCGATCGTCACCCAGGGGATGCTTGAGCTCGGGCAGGAACTCGGCCTCGGCGTGGTGGCGACCAACGACGCGCACTATCTGCGACGGGAAGACGCCGAAGCCCACGATCTGCTGCTCGCCATCGGGACCGGGAGCGAGCTCGACGATCCGAAGCGGTTTCGCTTCACCGGCTCGGAGAGCTACGTCAAGAGCGAGGAAGAGATGAAAGCGCTCTTCTCGAAGAATCCCGACGCGCTCGCCCAGACGCAGACCATCGCCGATCGCTGTGAGTTCTCCTTCGAGAAGAAGTACTACGTCCCCGCGTTCCCGCGGCCGGCCGAGTTCGTGAGCGAAGAGGCGTATCTGAACCACCTTGCGGTCGCGGGGACCGTGGCGCGCTACGGCGACCCGATGCCCGCCCACGTGCGGGAGCGAATGGAGTACGAGCTCGGCGTCATCAACACCGCGGGTTATGCCGGCTACTTCCTCATCGTGCACGACTTCATCCAGGCCGCGCGCGACCGCGGAATCCCGGTGGGGCCCGGACGCGGATCGGCCGCCGGCTCGCTGGTGGCCTACGCGCTCCGCATTACCGACGTCGATCCGCTCAAGTTCGATCTGCTCTTCGAACGGTTCCTGAACCCCGAGCGGGTTTCGATGCCCGACATCGACGTCGACTTCTGCTTCGAGCGGCGGGGAGAGGTCATCGAGTACGTGCGCCAGCGCTACGGGCGCGAGAGTGTCGGCCAGATCATCACCTTCGGGACCCTCAAGGCCCGCGCCGCGTTGAAGGACGTGGCGCGCCTGCTGCGCATCCCGCCGGGGGACGCCGACAAGGTCACCAAACTGGTCCCGTCGGGCCCCGCCTTCTCGATGACGGTCGAGGAGGCGGCGGCCAAGGTTCCCGAGCTCAAGGAACTGGTCGGGCGCGACCCCCTGTACGAGCGCCTCTTCCGGCTCTCCAGCCGGATCGAGGGGATCAGCCGCCACGCCTCGGTCCACGCCGCCGGTGTGGTCATCGCCCCCGGACCGCTCTCCGAATACGTGCCGGTCTGCATCCAGCCGACCAAGGGGTCGGGCGCCCCGCAGAACGGCGAGGACGCGATCATCTGTCAGTACGACATGGTCGCGCTGGAGAAGGTCGGCATGCTCAAGATGGACATGCTCGGCCTGAAGACGCTCACCGTGATCCACGACGCGGTC
>JBIOIC010000186.1:0-4319 GCA_044449625.1 Gemmatimonadales bacterium
GCGGTCGGGTATCTGCTGGCCGCGGTGGCATACTTCCTGGTCTTTCCCCGGTGGGGGTGGCGGCCGCTCTTCTTCCTTGGCGGCCTTCCGGCGCTGCTGGCGCTCTTCATCCGTGTTCGGGTGCGGGAGTCGGAGGTGTGGCAGCGGACCCGCCACGAGAGCTGGGGCACGCTCGGGCGCGCACTCGTCACCCATTGGCGGCTTTTCCTGTTCATCACGCTCCTGATGGCGATGATGAACATGACCTCGCACGGCACCCAGGATCTCTATCCCACCTTCCTCGAACGCCAGTGGGGATTCGGTCCGTCGAGCCGCGCCCTGATCACCGCGCTCTCGATGGTGGGGGCGCTCACCGGCGGGATCGTCATCGGCCGCTGGTCCGACCGGATTGGCCGCCGCCGTGCGATCGGGATCGCCCTGGCGGGCGCCCTGCTGATGATCCCGCTCTGGGCCTTCGCGCCGGTGACGGGGTGGCTCGTGGTGGGCGCCTTCGGCATTCAGTTCATGGTGCAGGGAGCCTGGGGAGTCATCCCGGCGCACATCACCGAACTCGCGCCGGACGGAGTGCGCGGCTTTCTCCCCGGCTTCGCGTATCAATGCGGGGTGCTCCTCGCGAGTACGATCACCTGGGTGCAGGCGCTCTTCGCGGCACGCTTCTCCTACAGCTGGACGATGGCGCTCTCGGCGGGGGTGGTCTTCGTCGGCGCCGCGGTGGTGGCGCTGGCGGGACCGGAACGGATCGGAATCGTCTACGGCGCCGGGAAGGGGAGGGCAGATCCCCCCGAACGCGCACGGGCCGGCGGCTGATCTTCCAACGCAGAACGCCGCCCCAACCGGAGACGGCGTTCTGATATTATGGGGTGTCGCTGCTCAATGCGCGGCGAGCACCTCTTCCAAGGTGGCCCGGACCGTCACCCGGGTCTCCGTCTTCAACGCTTCGGCGAGCGCCGCCTTGCCGGCCGCGCCCCCCATCCGGGCGGCAACCCGCACCGCCTGGACCGCGAAGAGCGGATCGTAGTCTCCCATCGCCTTGAGCGCGACGGAAGTGGCCCGGGCGCTGTCACCGGTCGCCGCGAGCGCGTGGATAGCGGTGGTGCGGAGGTTTCGGGTTTCCACCGACGCGGTGAGGTGTTCAAGTGCATCCTCCGCTTCGGGGCCTCCCACCCGGCCGAGGAAGTTCGCCGCCAGCGCGCGGATCGCCGCCGGTTGCGCAGGGCCAGAGGCGGCGAGCAGCATCGGGAGCGCCTCCTTCCCGCGGGCCCGGGCGAGGATGCCGAGGGCGACGCGGCGAACGTGATTCGCGGGCTCATTCTGATAGATCCCATCGGCGATCGCGACGGCTCCCGCCTGGTCGAGTGCGCCGTAGGTGAAGAGCGCGGCAGCGCGAACCTCTGGATCCTGATCGCGGAGCGCGGAGTGGACCACGGAAAGGGTCGCGGCCCCGGTGTCGTGGGCCATCTGGCGCAGCGCCGTTACCCGGAGCCAGGGCTCGTGTTCGTTCAGCACGATGAAGCGGCGGGCCGGTGCGGCATCGGTCACGCTGTCGAGCTGCTGCAACGCCCAGTTCCGCCCCGCAAAGTCGAGATCGTGTTCCGCCATCTCGGCCAGCTCGGCGGTCGTCTGGTCACCGGTCACCTGGCCCAGGAGCCAGCCCCCTTCATCGAAGCGGAAGGAGAGCGGCTCCGAGGGAAGCTTGATGGCGAAGGTGTCGGTCGCGTGGCGGACCATGATCTGGGTGCGCACCACGGAGTCCCGGGTGATGACCCGGATGGTGGCGGGGAAGCGGAAGAAGGGGTGCAGCGAGTCGATCGGCTGCGTCTCCTTCACCACCACGTGCAGCGTTTTGATTCCCGCGGCCCAGTGGCGCTTGAACGTCACTTTGGGGTAGCCGATGCCGTAGGCCCACTGGTCGAAGAACCAGTCGAGATCGCAGTGGCAGGTCTTTTCCATCGCCACGGCGTAATCGGCGGTGGTGACCGGCTTGAAGGCGTTGTCGACGAGGAAGCGGTGCATCCCGGCCCAGAAGACCGAGTCGCCCAGCAGGCGGCGGAGCTGGTGCGCCGTCTGAGCGCCCTTGGGGTAGACGTGCCCGCTGAAGAAGAGGGCGATCGGATCGGTCCCGTCGTACTTGCCCCAGACCAGCGAGCGGACCTCGTTCTGGTCCGCCTGCATCGCGGCCTGCTGCTGGCCCCACCACTCGAGCTGGCCGGCGGACCAGCCGCGGCTCTTCTCCGCCTGGACCGACTCCATGTAGGTGGTCAGCCCCTCGTTCAGCCAGATGTGGGCCCAGGTGGCGGTGGTCGTCAGGTCGCCGAACCACTGGTGCGCCAGCTCGTGGGCGTTCAGACCGCGGCCGTCCTGTTCCGGCTCGTCCCCCGCGGCGTGGAGGGCGAGGTCGGTCTGGGTGGTGGCGGAGACGTTCTCCATCCCGCCGTAGGTGAAGTCGGGGATGACCGACTGGTCGTACTTGTCCCACTGGAAGGGGACGCCGAGGATCTGGGAGTAGAGCTCGATCATCGACGGGGTTTCGCCGAAAGTGCGCCAGGCCGCGTCGAGGGTGTCGGGGGAGACCCAGTATTCGACCGGGCGGCCGCGCCACTGGTCCTTGAGGACCGTCATCGGGCCGATCACGATGGAATAGAGGTAGGTCGAGGCGGGCTTCTCCTGCGACCAGTGCCAGACGTTCTGGGCGCCGCCGTTGACCGGTGTCACGCTGACCAGACGGCCGTTGGAGAGCACCTTGAAGGCGCTGTCGGCGGTGACCAGGAACTCCCAGGTGGTCTTGTCGTTCGAGGCGTCGTAGGTCGGCACCCAGGCGCGGGTCTCGGTGGCCTCGCCCTGGGACCAGACTACCTGGCGGCGGGGGACGAAGTAGAGTCCGCGCTCGGGGACGCCGTGATACTCCAGGGTGAACTCGACGGTGTCGCCCTGCGCGGCCCGATGACCGAGCCTGACGGTGACATGATTGGTGTCGGCGCTGAACTGGAGCGCGTTCCCCTTCGCGTCGGTCGCCCGGTCGATGGTCAGGTTCTCCGCGTTCAACCGGAGGGTATCGGTCGGTCCCCGGGTGATGGCGACACGGGTCGTCACGGTGCCGAAGAGCTCGCGGTGCGGCACGTCGATCCGGATCGCGATCTTCTGGTGCAGCAGGTCGAAGCGGCGCGGCTCCTGGGGCCAGTCCCGCGGGGGGACGTAGGCACCGATGATCCCCGTGGGCCGATGCTGCTGGGCCGACGCGGGGGGCGCGAAGGCGAGGAGGGCGAAGGCGGCGGTGACGAACGACGAACGGCGCATCGAAGGCCTCCCGGCCAGCGCGGCCGGATCAGGTGCGGTGGAGCGGCGAACGAAGGAAGAAGAGTAACGGCCGGCGCCGGGAAAAGAGAGCGCCGCCCCACCTACGGGGCGGCGCCTCGATGGTTTCGGGTCCGCGGAGGCTACCGCCGACGGCCGAGGAAGCGGAGCAGGAAGAGGAAGAGATTCACGAAGTCGAGATAGAGGGTGAGCGCGCCGACGATGGCGACCCCGCCGCTCTCCCGGCCCTGAAGTGCCCGCGCCATCGCCTTGAGCTTCTGGGCGTCCCACGCGGTCAGGGCGGTGAAGACGATCACGCCGACCACGGAGATGACGAACTGGAGCGCGTCGGACTGCCAGAAGAAACCGATCACCATCGCCACCAGGACGCCGATCAATCCCATCATCGCGAAGTGGCCGACCCCCTGCAGGCTCCGCTTGGTCACCGTGCCATAGACGGCCAGTGCCCCGAACATCGCCGCCGCGGTCAGGAAGGTCGAGGTGACGGAGGTCTTGGTGTATACCAGCAGCACGACCGAGAGCGTGGCGCCGTTCAGGGCGGAATAGAGCAGGAAGAGCAGGGCCGCGGTGCCGGGTGCCATCCGGTCGACCCGGGCGGAGATCCACCAGACCAGGCCCAGTTCGCCGAAGAGCAGGGCGTAGAACGGGAGGTGGTTGCCGCCGAGGATCGCGGCGGACAGGGAGGGGGAGGCGGCTACCTGCCACGCCACCAGGCTGGTCAGGGCAAGGCCAACGAACATCCAGCCATAGACCTTGCGGAGGAACTCACCGACGACCGCCTCCGAGGCATCAAGCCCGCCCAGGGCGGGTGGGGCGGTGCGGTATGCGTTGGGATCGGACATACGCTGCTCGGGAAAGAGACGGGGGAAAGATAACAGCATGGAGCTTAGAGCTTATAGCTTGGAGCCAAAAGCTTAAAGCCTAGATCTCTTAGCTCCAGGCTCTAAACTCTTAGCTCTACACTCAACTACTGAACCGAAACAGCAGCACATCGCCGACCTGCACGA
>JBIOIC010000187.1:0-4306 GCA_044449625.1 Gemmatimonadales bacterium
CGGGCCGCCGAGATCCAGAAATGGGTGACGGGGGGCGACTACGACCGTGCGCTCCGCGGCGAGTATATCAAGCGCGGCGCGCCCGAGGCCGAGCGGCCCTGGAAGGACGACTTCCGTGATGCGCGGGAGCACTACGGCAAGGAGGCGCGGGAGGTCGCCCAACAGGTGACCGACGCCGCCAAAAAGACCGCCCAGCGCATGGGCGAAGCGTTCCGCAACGCGCGAAAGCCGTGAGGATACTGGTCGTCGGCGGCGGAGGCCGGGAGCACGCGCTCCTCTGGGCCCTCCGCCGCGAAGATCCCCACGCCGACCTCTACGCCGCGCCGGGCAACCCCGGCACCGCCGCCCTCGCCACCAACCTCGACATCCCCGCCGGCGATCTCGATCGCCTGGTGGACGCCGCCGACGCCTACGGGATCGACCTCATCGTGGTCGGCCCCGAAGCGCCGCTCGCCGACGGTCTGGCCGACCGGCTCCGCGCCGAAGGGCGCGCGGTCTTCGGGCCGAGCGCCGCCGCCGCGCAGATCGAAGCGTCGAAGGCCTTCGCCAAATCGGTGATGGCCCGCGCCGGCGTTCCGACCGCGGCCAGCGCCACTTTCACCGCGCTGGCTCCGGCCCTCGCGTACGTCGATGCGCACGCGGAACCGCTCGTGGTCAAGGCGTCGGGGCTGGCCGCGGGCAAAGGTGCCGTCGTCTGCGCCACGCGGCGCGAGGCGGCCAACGCCGTCCGCGCGATGCTCGGTGAAGGAAAATTCGGGGCCGCTGGCGAGATTGTGGTGATCGAGGATTTTCTGGCGGGGGAGGAGCTCTCAATCTTCGCCGTCACCAACGGACGCGAGATCCGCCTCCTCCCCTCGGCGCAAGATCACAAACGCCTGCTCGAGGGCGATCGCGGCCCCAACACCGGCGGGATGGGTGCTTACAGTCCGGTCTCCCTTGCGACCCCCGATCTCCTCCGGCTCGTCGAGGAGCGGGTGCTCACACCCACGCTCGGCCAGATGGAGGATGACGGCAACCCCTTTACCGGCCTCCTCTACGCCGGACTGATGATCTCCCCCGATGGAGATCCCTCCGTCGTGGAGTTCAACTGCCGCTTCGGCGATCCCGAGACCCAGACGATCCTTCCGCTGCTGGAGCGGGGCCTCACCGAACTGCTCTACGCGGCCGCTCGGCGCGAGGCGCTGCCCACCATCCGGATGCGCCAGGGCGCGGCGGTCACCACGGTGCTCGCGGCACCGGGCTATCCTGATGCCCCGCGCAACGGCGCCGCGATCACGATCCCTGATGAGCTTCCCGCCAGTGTGCTCGTCTTTCACGCCGGCACCAGCATCGCCGATGGCGTCCTGCGCGCGAGCGGGGGCCGGGTGCTCAATGTTACAGCGGTCGCGCCGACCCTCGCCGAGGCGCAGGCGGCGAGCCGCGCCGGCGCCGATGCGATCGGATTCGAGGGGAAGGTGTGGCGGCGTGACATCGGCCAACGGGAGGTGGAGCGGGCGGGGTGAAGAATCCGGGATCCGTAGTCATTCGGAGGGGGAACATACTGTGCGGCGCCGGCGTCTATCACTCGTCAACAGGACGCTGCCCCACGACCTCGGAGACTACCGTGCCTCGATTGCTCCCTGCCTTGCTCGCCGCGCTCACTGCCACGATCGGCTGTGCCGCGAGCTCCAGCGGCCCGTCCGCCCCTCCCTTCGACGTCAGCATCGTCAACGGCGCCTCGCTCCTCACCACCACCGCATTCTCGCCCGACTCCTTCACGATCTCGCTGGCGTCCAAGGACACCGTTTCCTGGCGCAACGCGGACGTCGGCACCTCCGGCGGCTACTATGGCGGGGGCACGGCCGGCGTTTCGCATCACATCGTCTCCGATTCGGCCGGTGTCTTCGATGCGGGAGTGATGAGCCCCGGCGGGTACTTTGCGCACCGGTTTACGGCGCCCGGCAAGTTCCATTATCACTGCTCCATTCACCCCGGCATGGTCGGGGTCATCGTCGTGACGAGCTGATCCGGAAGAGGTGGGCTGACGGACGAAAGGCGTGAGCAGGGAGTCCCCAAGCACCGGGACTCCCTGTTCCCCATTTATCGTTTACCGTTCACCTGCATCCATGCCTGAGCTCCCTGAAGTCGAAACGATCGTCCGGGACCTCCGGCCCCTCGTCAGCGGCCGGCGGATCGAGCACGCCGCGCTCGCTCACGCCGATGTGCTCCGCGGAGTGACCAAGCGCAGGCTCCTCTGCGCCCTTCCGGGGCGCACCATCCACGGCATCTCCCGCCGGGCCAAGCACGCCATCTTCGACCTCGATGGCCGCCGGCTGATCGTCCAGCCGGGGATGACCGGCGCCCTGCTGGCCTACGACCGCGCACTCACGCCGGATGAATCCCGCTACGCGGTGCTCCGCCTGACCCTCGACGACGGCAGACTTCTCGTCTACCGCGATGTCCGCCGGCTCGGCACCCTCCTCCTCCTCGACGACCGCGGCTGGGCCGCCTACGACGCCGCCCTCGGTCCCGAGCCACTCTCCGATGCTTTTACCGCGGCGGTCTTCCACCATACCCTTTCGCGCTCCCGCCAGGCGATCAAGAAGGTGCTGATGGATCAGCGCCACGTGGTCGGCGTGGGAAACATCTACGCCAACGAAGCGCTCTTCGCCGCGGGGATCGATCCTTCGCGACCGGCGGCGCATCTCTCCGAGGCGGATGCTGAGCGGCTCCATCGGGAGGTGCGACGAATCCTCCAAGCCGCGATCGCCTCGCAGGGCACGACCTTCCGCGACTATCGCACGGGCACCGGGGAAAAAGGCAATTTCCAACTTGAGCTCCTGGTCTACGGCCGCGAAGGTGAACCGTGCCGCGTCTGCGGCACCCACCTCGCCGGCACCCACGCGATCGACCAGCGGATCACCGTCTTCTGTCACCGGTGCCAGGCGTGAGGCAGCTCACCGCACTCGCACTTCCCACCACCGATCTCGGCGCTTTGCGGCAACGGGTCAAGCTCCTGGCCGAGGATCGCCCCGCCATCTACCGGATGGTGGACCCCGCCGGGCGGGTGCTCTATGTCGGCAAGGCCCGACGGCTCCGCACCCGGCTCCTGAGCTACTTCCGCGCGCAATATCCCGACGACAAGGGGGCGCGCATCCTGCACGCCGCCCACGACATCCTCTGGAACTACGTACCGAGCGAGTTCGCCGCCGTGCTGGGGGAGATCCGCGAGATCCGGCGACACCGCCCGCCGTTCAATTTTCAGGGCAACCGCTCCCGGATGCCGGTCTTTATCACCGTCGCCGCGGGACCTGCCCCCCGGCTCGAAGCGCGGCGGCGCCTCCCCACCGGCGACGAGCGCTGTTACGGGCCCTTCGGCTCCGCCGGCCGGGTGCAGGCGGGCCTTCGCGCGCTGAACGATCTCCTCGGCCTTCGGGACTGCGCCGCGAAGATGCCGATGGTCTTCGCCGATCAGGCCGATCTCTTCAGCGCCCCGCGCCAGGCGGCCTGCCTGCGCCACGACTTTGGTTTCTGCCTCGGACCCTGCGCCGGATTCACCACCGGCGAGGAGTACCATCGCCGCGTAATGGCCGCGGTGGAGTTCCTGGAGGGGCGGAGCATCCGGCCGGTGGACCGGGTGGTGATGGAGATGGGACGGGCTGCGGAGGACCAATCGTTCGAAGAAGCGACCCGGTGGCGGGAAAAGTTCGAGACGCTGGAATGGCTGCTCTCCGCCACGACCCGGGCCCGCTCGGCGGTCGAACTCCTGAGTTTCGTCTATCGCGATCCCGGCCTCCACGGGGACGACCGGGCGTATCTCATCAAGCGCGGGACCGTGCGCGCGACCTTCCCCTACCCCACCACGCCGATCGAGCTCGAGGGGTTCCGCGCCGTCGTGCGGGAAGAGATGGCGCGCCCCGAACCGCCGGCGGGACTCCTGCCGGTCGCCAAACTGGACGAGATGCTGGTGGTGATGAGTTGGTTCCGTCGCCAACCGGAAGCGTTCCGGCGAACGAGCAAGCTGGAGGACTGGGTGACGGGTGGCGAGTGACGGGTGATGGGTGACGGGTGATGAGTAACGAGTGACGGGTCAGGGGTGACGGGGAAGGCCCACTCGTCACTCGTAACGCGTCACTCGTCACTCTCCAGCTCCCCCAGCGGCACCAACCGGGCCCGCGGCGGCAAGCCCGCCTCCAGCTCCATGATCCCCACGGAGGGGGGCAGATCGAACCGCCGAGGACCAGCGCCACCGGGGTTCATCACGGTGACCACCACATCGACGTTGGTGAGCAGGGGCCGGTGGGTATGGCCGTAGATGATCACCTCA
>JBIOIC010000188.1:0-4304 GCA_044449625.1 Gemmatimonadales bacterium
AGCGCTGGAACAGGCGCTGGAAGCTCTTGCCACGCTCCCCGCTCCGGCCCATGCCCCCCCCGCCATCCTCAAAGCACCCAACGAACCGTCCTTTCCGGAGACACGATGCGCGGATCGCTCCTTGCCCTTGCCCTCCTCGGCGTCGCCACGGCCGCCGCGGCCCAGGATCCCGGTGACCGAGTGCCGATCGATCACAAGGTCGTGGGATCGAAGAACATCACAGTCGTCGCCCACGTGGTGACGCACCCCGGCGCCTGGAAGCTGGCGGACATCGAGATCGAGCAGGAGATGAATCTCCGTACGTGTACGGGTCGGGGTTCGTCAACAATGACATCCAGATCTACGACATCAAGGATCCGACTCACCCCAGGAAGATCGTCGACTGGTCGATCGAGAATTCGGAGCTCCATTCAGCGGGAAATGGGCTGAGCGGCCAGCAAGGCGAGTGTCGCGGCGTCGCGCTGGCCGGCCCAGAACTTCTTCAGCAGACGATCGAACACCGACCCGGCGGGGAGCACTGCGTCGAAGAGGGTCGCGGACGACTTGAGCTTCAGGTCATCGGGATCACCGAAGATCTCCAGCGCCGAGCGACCGTCAATGGCTACGACCGCCTCGGCCACAGCCAGAAGCCGTGGCCCGAGGACCGGGTGTGCCAAGTAGGCGGCGGCTTCCCGGATCCCCGAGATGCCGTACCGACGGGACAGTTCGCTGGACCCGAGCCCGACGAGCTGGGGAAAGATGTACCACATCCAGTGGGTCCGCTTCGCGCCGTCGCGGAGCTCCGCGAGTGCGCGGGCGTAGCTCTCCTCCTGGGCCAGGACGAAGCGCGCGAGGTCGAACGCGTCACCCGCGGCGGCGGTCACCGGTGTGCCGCGTGGCCGGCCGCCGTGAGCTCGTACACCAGCCGCTCCCGCCCGTGCGCGTCGGCCGTGACGCCAGCCTGGACCCCGCCGATCTTCTCCACCGCGCGCTGCGAGCGGCGATTGCCGGGGCCGATGATGAAGAGGACGCGCTGCACCGACTGAAAGGCGTGGTCCAGCATCAGGCGTTTCATCTCCCCGTTGTACCGCCCGCCCCAGTACGCGCGGGCAAGGAACGACCACCCGATCTCCACCACTCCCCGGGCCGGGTCGTGGCCGTGGTAGCGCGAGGAGCCGATGACCAGGCCGGTGGCCCGATCGACCGCCACCAGGGCGCCGCCAGAGCTGAGCGCCTCCGCGAAGAATGCCTGGAAGGTCGCTTCCTGATAGCGGTCGTGGTCGGGGTGCTGCTCCCAGATAAGCGGATCGGCCGCCACCAGGAAGAGCGCCTCGAAGTCTTCGGCCCGAAGGGGTCGCAGTTCGAGAAGTTGACCCACAAGCACCGGCTGCAGGTCGAAGCTCGCTTCCTCGCTCACTGCCACCGCGCCGTCGAGCGCAGGTAGCCGCAGGAATGGGTCTGGAGTCCGGCTCCGCTCCGGGCCGCGGGAACGGTCGTGTCCACCCGGGCCGAATCGGCGGCGGTGTGCGCCGCACGGTAGAGCCGGCCGCACCCGCGTGCGGTGTCGCTGGTATACATATGGAAGAGCATCCAACCCGCCGCGAGGAGCACGATCGAGATGATGGTCACCAGCATCCATCGTGGCGGGAGGTCGCGGATCGGTTCAGTGGTGTTGGCCACGGCGCCCTCGGTCGCGGATACTCGGAGCCGCGCGCTCGTCGCGGCTCATCCCGGGGAGTCCACCAGGAACTGTTCGATCTTGCCGTCGGTGGTGGTGTAGGTGCTCATCGTCACCTTGGTGCCGTTGGCGAATTCCACCTCGAAGCCGCGATAGGTCATCCCGCCGCGCAGGCTGGTCGAGGTCTGGCGCAGGGTCTTGATGGCGCCAAGGGGCGCCAGGCTCGATGCGAAATCGTCCAGGGTGGTGGCGTCGAAGTAGAAGTTGGCGTCGGCGGTGAAGAGTGAGCGGTCGATCGATCCCTTCTGCAGCCCGGTGAGGATCGCGGTCGCCTGCGCTTCGGCCGGGCCCGCGTCGCCCATCGCCGGCGCCTGCGGCAGCAGCAACGTCGAGATCGCGCGCCCGATGGCACCGGCGGCGGAGCTCGCTTCCTGGTTGGTCAGCACCACGACCGCGATCTTGTCGTCGGGGAAGACGGTGTTCGAGGCCACGAACCCGCCGACCTCACCACCGTGGGCCACGAGCCGGTGCCCGTTCCGGTACCCGACTGCGACGCCCAAGCCGTACCCGATCTCCTGACCGTTCTTGAGCTTCATCGCCGTCTCCATCGCGGCGTACGAGGCCGGTGTGAGGAGCGACTGGTTCATCAGCGAGATGTCCCAGGTCAGCAGATCGCCCACGGGCATCGCCATTTCGCCATCGGCAAAATACCAGCCGGGGGCCTCCATCCGGGCGGGCCGGAGCGGGCCGAGGGCGGCGCGGGCATAGCCGGTCGGCTCGAGCAGGTCGTGCTGGGTGTCGAGGTCGATGGCGTGGTCCAAGTGCAGCGGCTTGAGCACCCGGGTGGAGAGGAACTGCCAGAAGGGCTGGCCGCTCGCCTTTTCGACGATGAGCCCGACGATGTTGAAGTTGGTGTTGCTGTACTGGTACTGGGTGCCGGGATCGAAATCGAGCGGCTTGGTGGCCCACTCGTGGACGACCGCCTGGGCCGTCGTCGGGTGGGTCCAGGCAGGGATGGTATAGTCCTGCGGCGCGTAATCCTCGTATCCCGAGGTGTGCGACAGGAGGTTCCGGATGGTGACCTCATTGGCGCGCGTCAGTTCGGGAAAATACTTCGAGACCGGGTCGTCGAGTGAGAGCTTCCCCTCCTGCGCGAGGAGTAGCACGCAGGCCGTCGTGAACTGCTTGCTGATCGAGCCGATGGCGTAGTGCATTTCGGGGGAGGCCGCGAGCGCCGGGGAGAGGCGGGCCTGGCCGAAGGCGGCGGTGTAGACGATCCGGCCGTTCTGGACGATGCCGACCGACGCGCTCGGCACGTGGGTGCGGGTCATCACGTCGTTCACGGCCGTTTGGACTTTGGCCGCGAGTTCGGGAGAGAGGGTGTTGACCCCTTGCGCGGCGAGAGGGATCGGGAGCAGGAGGAGGAGCAGTGCGGTCAGTCGTCGCATCGACTGGGTGCTCATTTGGGGCTGGGGGTGCATGGCGGGCTCGCGGGTGAGTGGATCGAGAGAATATATCGGCGGTATCGGAACGCCGTGAGTCCCCGGATGATCAACGACGGCCGGCCGCTCGCGTCCGCCGCTCTGACCGCCGGGAAGAACCGACCGGCCCGGCGGCCCGGGTCGCATCCCGGGGCGATCCGCCCCATTGGCGCCCCCAGGCCCGGCGCAGCTGCAATGCCGACCGAAAGCCCGCGACCTCCGCCGAGATCGACCTGGCCGCTTCGGCCGCGGCGCGCGACCGCTATCCTTGCTACGTGTTCAGCGCCGCCCTTCGGGCACGATGGTCTCACCGCGGGCCAGCATCGCGACCAGCGTTGCGATCTTCTTCGCGCGTCCGGCGGGAGTCTTCATGTTGTTCGTGCGAAAGGTCAGCGCGAAGAGATTCTGCCGGCCAAGGGTCCGGAAGAGTTTCCGGGCCCGTGGATTCGCCTCAATGGATCGGCGAAGGTCGGCGGGGATGGTGGCGGCGGTGGTACTTCGGATGGGGGCATAGGCGGCGTCCCAGCGGCCATCTCCCTTTGCGGCGTCGACTTGCCGCTGACCGTGCGGGGTCATGCGGCCGGCCGCCGTCAGTCGAGCGACGTGATCCCGGTTGACCTGGCTCCAGATGCTCTTCGCTCGACGGGGCGTATAGCGCTGCAGGAACGAGTCGTCGTCGAAGGATTTTCGGATACCGTCGATCCATCCCCAGCAGAGCGCTACTTGCAACGCCTCAGCGCAGGTCACCGTCGGCTTTCCTGAATCCTTCTTGTGCACCTTGAGCCAGATCTCCGTCTCGCGGGCGTGGTTCGCGGCCAGCCAGGCTTCGAACGCCGCCTCGGTACGGAAGCTCTTCATTTTCCTGGGGTCGGGAATGATCGGTGCCATGGGAAGGGTCCGGGTGGAGGCCTATCGATCGGGTACCGGTCAGGCGGCGGATGTCGACGTGATCGCGAAACGGAATCCATCGGGGTCCTTCACTCGAATGACCCGCGCCCCCCAGGGCATCGTCATCGGTTCGCCGTCAAGGGTGCCGCCCTGCTGCTTGATCCGGGCCGCCAGCTCGTCGACGCTCTGTGTCGTCGTGATCTGCAGCGAGAAGCCGGCCCCTTTGGCGCGATCGAGGCCCTTGGCTCCGTCATCCTGCGTGAGCAGGATGCGTACCG
>JBIOIC010000189.1:0-4213 GCA_044449625.1 Gemmatimonadales bacterium
GCTCGATGTCAAGCCGATCCTCGGCCTCGACCCCGCCGGCCGGGTGGTACCGATCGACCGGGTGCGGGGCCGGGACAACGTGGTCCCCCGGGTCCTCACCGCGCTGGAGAAGCGGTTGACGCCGCGCCCCAAGGCAATCCGCTTCGGAGTGGTCCACGCCGAGGCGCCGGAGATGGCCGAACGGGTGAAGAACGCCCTTGTCGCAGCCTACCGTCCGAAGGATTGCCTGGTGGCGCTGGCGACCGGAGTCCTCGGCACCCACGTCGGCGCGGGGGCTTGGGGAGTATTCTATCAGGTTGAAGACGGCGCGCCGTCACGCGAAGGCGCGGCGTGAGTCCCGCGCTCCCGAAGCCGGTCACCGCGGCGGTCGGCGCCATCGAGGCGCTCAAGGGGCGCGAGGTCGTCGTCCTCGACCTGCGGGGCCTGACCGACGCGACCGATTTCTTCGTCATCGCCTCGGGCACCTCCGATGCCCACGTGCGCGGGCTGGCGGACTCGGTACTCCGAGCGCTCAGCGCGCAAGGACAGCACCCCCATCATGTGGAGGGGGTCACCACCGGGCGGTGGGTTCTGCTTGATTTCGTGGACTTCATGGTCCATGTGTTCCATCCCGAGTCGCGGGCGTTCTATCAATTGGAGCGGCTCTGGGATGATGCTCCGGCGGTCAGGACCGGGTCCTGACCCGCCTCCGACATAGATATAGATGAGGATTCCGTCGATGCGTATCTCCCCGCGGCTGCTCCTCGTTCTGGCCCTGCTGCCCGGCGTGCCGTCACTGGCCGAAGCGCAGGGGTATTTCGGCCAGAATCAGGTCCACTACGGCGCCTTCGATTTCAAGATCATCCAGACCGAACACTTCGACGTCTACTACTACGACCAGGAACGCGCCGCCGCCCTCGATGCCGCCCGCATGGCCGAGCGGTCCTATGCGCGGCTCTCCCGCATCCTCGACCACCGCTTCACGGAGCGGAAGCCGATCATCCTCTACGCCTCCCATTCGGACTTCCAGCAGAACAACGCCGTTGGGTACGCCGAAGGGGTGGAGGGCGCCACCGATCCGCTGAAGCAGCGCAACGTCCTTCCCTTCCCCGGATCGTACCGGGAATTCGAACACGTCCTCACCCACGAGATGGTGCACCAGTTTCAGTTCGACACCTGGAGCCACGGCCACGCTGGCGCTAACATCGGCGCGCTGATTTCCCTCAACCCGCCGGGGTGGTTCGTCGAGGGGATGGCGGAGTACCTCTCGCTCGGACCGAAGGACGCCGCCACCGCCATGTGGCTGCGGGACGCGGCGCTGGAAGGTCAGCTTCCGACCATCGACCAGTTGACCTACGATCCGCGGATCTTCCCCTACCGCTACGGTCACGCGCTCCTGGCCTACATCGGAGAGCGCTGGGGGGACGAGGCCATCGGCGCCATCCTCAAGGGGTCGGGCTCCGGTTCCCTGGAGAACGCCTTCCGGCGGGTCACCGGCGAGAAGTTCACCCAGCTCACCACCGACTGGCACGACGCCATCCAGAAGCGATTTCTCCCCGAGATCGGCAACCGGGAGAAGGCCCGCGCCTTTGCCACGGTGATGCTGAACCAGGAGAAGGTGGACGGGAGATATCATCTGGCCCCCGCCCTCTCCCCCGACGGCCGCCAGGTCGCCTTCTTCAGCGAGCGGAACACCTTCTTCGTTGACCTGTGGCTGGCCGATGCCACCACCGGCAAGGTGGTGCGCCGGCTCTTCAAGTCGACCTGGAGCAGCAACTACGAGACCTTCCGCTTCATCTACTCGTCGGTGGCGTGGTCGCCGGACGGGAAATATCTCGCCTTCGTGGCCAAGAGCGGTCCGCGCGACGACATCATCGTCCTGGATGTCGACCGAAATAAGGAAGTCAGCCGGATCGAGATCCCACTGAGCGCGGCACTCACACCCAGTTGGAGCCCGGACGGCAAGCAGATCGTCTTCAGCGGGCTCGACGGGGGGCTTTCCGATCTCTTCATCGTGAACGCCGACGGGACCGGGTTCAAGCGCCTGACCAACGACAAGTACGCCGATTTGAGTCCGGTCTGGTCCCCCGACGGCAAGAGCATCGCCTTCGTGACCGACCGCGGCCCCGAGACCGACTTCCGCACCCTCGTCATCGGCAACTACCGCCTCGCGCTCTACCATCTCGAGGATGGCACGATCGAGCTCCTTCCGCACATGGACCGCGGCCGCAACACCAGCCCGCAGTGGTCCCCGGACGGCAAGCAGCTGGCCTTCCTCTCCGATCGCTCCGGCGTGAGCGACATCTTCCTCTACGACCTCGGCGACCGCCAGATCTATCGCCTGACCGATCTGTACACCGGCGCCGGAGGGATCACCTCGACTTCACCCGCGCTCTCCTGGGCGCCGCAGGCCGACCGGCTCGCCTTCGTGTACTACGAGAAAGGCAATTTCGACGTCTACGGCCTGCTCAACCCGCGGAGTCTCCGGCAGCAGCCCTGGACCGATACCCCGGACGAGGACGCGATGGCGAGCCTCACGCTGACCCGCCCGAGCGCACTGGCCGCGGCCCCCGACTCGGCCGCCGCTGCGGTGGACACCGGCGCTTCCCGGGCCCGCACCGTCGTCGACGGCGGATCGATCTATCGGTCAAGTACCGGCTTTCGCGCCGCCGACCGGGCCCCGGTGCGCGACAGTACCGTTCCGGCGCCGATCTCCGTGGCGGCGCTGCTCGACAGCGCCCAGATGGCGCTGCCGGATACCGCCGAGTTCACGATGAAGCGCTATCACGTGAAGTTCTCACCCGACTACATCTCCCAACCGACCGTCGGCTACACCCGGAACAATTTTGGCCGCGGCTTCTACGGCGGCACCACCATCGTGCTCAGTGACATCCTCGGCGGAAACGCCCTCGTGTTCTCGGGGTACATCAACGGCAGTCTCGCCGAGGCGAACATTCTCGCCGCGTATCAGAACACCGCCCATCGGATGAATTACGCCGTCGGAGCCTCCACGGCGCCGTACTTCCTCATCGGCCAGAGCAGCCAGCCGGCGCCGGACACCGTGGTCACCACAGTGGACCGCTTCATCATCCGCCAGGCCTTTGGCCAGGCCTCCTACCCCTTCAACCGGTTCAGCCGGGTGGAGGGCCAGTTGGCGCTGACCAACGTGCAGGAAGATTTCCTGCGCATCGCCGATCAATTCGACAGCTTCGGCCTCACCGGCAATGAAGACCAGACGACGATCCACGTCGGCACATCGTACTTCGCGCAGCCGTCGCTGGCGCTGGTCTTCGACAACTCGATCCCCGGCTACGTCGGCCCCTACATCGGGCGGCGTTCGCGCTTCGAGATCTCCCAGACCCTGGGGGACTGGCACATCACCCAGCTGACCGCCGACTATCGGCGCTACGACCACCTCTTCGGGCCGTTCGTCTTCGCGACCCGCGGCCTCGTGATCGACCGGACCGGACGCGACGCGGGGCGCCAGCTCCAGTTCATCGGCTATCCGGACTACGTCCGCGGGTATACCTCCGGCTCGTTCTACAGCAACGAATGCCCCACGGCCAGCGGCGGCGGCTACACCGGGTGCAAGGGACTGGACAATCTCCTCGGCACTTCATTCGCCGTCGGCAGCGCTGAGCTCCGATTCCCGCTGCTCAACGCGGAGCTCGGCTTCCTCCCGATCGGCTTCCCGCCGATCGAAGGGGCGGTCTTTTACGATGTGGGCGCGGCGTGGGGGAGCCCCGATCCCTCCCTTAATCCGACACCGATCGCCAACGGGAACCTGATTTCGTCGTGGGGCACCTCGATCCGGGTCAATGTCCTCGGATTCGTGGTGCTCCGATTCGACTACGCCTTCCCTCAGCAACGGGCCGTGAAGGGCTACTGGACCGTCAGCCTCGGGCCGACATTCTAGGAGTGGGACTCTGCTCCCCTCTCCCGCAGGGAGAGGGGTTGGGGGTGAGGGTCCGACGGAGAATGGCTCCGATTGGATTTGAGAAGATCCCTCGTCGCTCCGCTCCTCGGGATGACACCGATGGTGCGTCGGGCCCCGTGTGCACATCTTCGGACCCACGACCCACGACCCACGACCCACGACCCACTGTCCCGCCTAGCCCCCCGGCGTTTGAGTGCCTAAATTGGGGTGTCCCTTGCAGTTGGCCCCGTTCCATCGGAACCAGCTTTGCCGTTTAACGACTCCTGGCTCGTCAGCACCGTCGAAGGCATTCTCTCC
>JBIOIC010000190.1:0-4208 GCA_044449625.1 Gemmatimonadales bacterium
GGCGGCCCGGCGGAAGTGGCGCTGGTCCTGAGCAACAAGGGATCGGCCGGCGGGCTGGAACGATCGCGGCGCTGCGGGATTCCGGCCGTGGTGCTGGCGGACCCGGCCGACTCATCCGAGTGGCTTGCGTTGCTCGGCAAGCATCGGATCGACCTTGTGGTGCTGGCGGGATACCTGAAGCTGGTCCCACCGGCCGTCGTCGCGGCGATGCGCGGGCGGATGCTCAACATCCACCCCGCCCTGCTCCCCGATTTCGGCGGGCCGGGAATGTACGGCGAACGGGTGCATCAGGCGGTGCTCGCGAGCGGGGTCGCCGAGTCCGGTCCCACCGTGCATCTGGTGGATGAGGTGTACGACCGGGGGACGATCCTCGCCCAGGCGCGTGTTCCCGTCCTCCCCGGTGATACCGTGGCGACTCTCGCGGCCCGGGTGCTGGAGCAGGAACACCGCCTCCTCCCCCGCGTGGTGCTCGCCTTTGCCCGCGCCGGACGCGCCGTCCCGCTCGGCCCCGACCTTGAACCCTTCCGCACCTGAGCCCGATGCCGCGTGCCCTGATCTCGGTAAGTGACAAGCGCGGTGTCGTCTCCTTTGCCCAGGGGCTCGTCAAGCTCGGCTGGGAGATCATCTCCACCGGCGGCACCGCCAAGGCGCTGGCCGATGCGAAGATCCCGGTCACCCCGGTGGATCAGGTCACCGGCTTTCCCGAGATTCTCGACGGGCGAGTGAAGACCCTCCACCCCGCCGTCCACGCCGGGATCCTCTTCCGGCGCGACCTCGCTCCGCACCGCGAGGCGATGGCCAAGCATCAGCTCCTCCCGATCGACCTCGTCGCGGTCAACCTCTATCCCTTCCAGGCCACCATCGCCCGGCCCAACGTCCCCTTCGAGGACGCGATCGAGAACATCGACATCGGCGGCCCGTCGATGCTCCGCTCCGCGGCGAAGAACCACGAGCACGTCCTCGTGGTGGTGGACCCGACCGACTACGGCCGGGTCGTCGAGCTGCTGCAGCGCGGCGAGGTGCCGGACCTGGTGCGCCGGGAGCTCGCGGCCAAGGTCTTCGCCCACACCGGCGACTACGACGCCGCGATCGCCAACTACCTCGCCGCGGGGGAGGCGGAGCTGCCGACGGTCCTGAGCGTTTCGCTCCGGCGGTCGCAGGAGCTCCGCTACGGCGAAAATCCGGGCCAGCGGGCCGCGCTCTTCGTGAACGAGGAGCCCCGCGGGATGGGAGACCTCACCCAGCGCCAGGGGAAGGAACTCTCCTTCAACAACCTGCTCGACATCGATGCCGCCGCGATGGCGGTCTCCCTCTGGAGCAACCGTCCGGCCTGCGTGATCATCAAGCATACGACTCCCTGCGGCATCGCCCTGGGATCGAGTGCGGAGGCCGCGTTCCGCCGGGCCCTCTCGACCGATCCCCTCTCCGCCTTCGGCGGGGTGATCGGGTTCAACACCGTCGTCGGCGTCGCCGTGGCCGAGGCGATGAAGGATCTCTTCGTCGAGGTGGTGGTGGCTCCCTCGTTCCAGGCCGAGGCGCTCGAGCTCTTCAAGGCGAAGAAGAACCTGCGGGTGGTGGAGCTTCCCATCGGCGGCGGCGGGCGCGGGCTCGACTTCAAGCGGGTCCGCGGAGGCTTCCTGGTGCAGGACCGCTTCCAGTACGACTCCGACGAGTCGGGGTGGAAGGTGGTCACCCAGCGCCAGCCGACCGATTTCGAGCACGGCGATCTCGCCTTTGCCTGGGCGGCGGTGGGAGCGGTCAAGTCGAACGCGATCTTGATCGCCAAAGACGAGATGGCGATCGGCATCGGCGCGGGGCAGATGAGCCGGGTCGACAGCGCCTTCCTCGCGGTGCACAAGGCAAAGAAAGAGGGCCACGAAACCACCGGCGCCGTCCTCGCGTCGGATGCCTTCTTCCCCTTCGCCGACGGGGTCGATGAAGCGGCGGGGGCGGGGATCACCGCCATCATCCAGCCCGGCGGCTCCGTCCGCGACGCCGAGGTCATCGCCTCGGCGGACAAGCACGGGATGGCGATGATCGTGACCGGCAAGAGGCAGTTCAGGCATTGACAGCGTAAGAGGTAAGCGGTGAGAAGTAAGCGGGACGCAGACCGAGATCTCAACGGGAGGCCCGCTCACCCCTGACCGCTCACCGCTCACCGTTCACCGGGATTCGAAGCGCATGGAATTCAAGAACGAACACCCTCCCTACGCCTGGGCCGCCTGCGCCGCGGCGATCCTGTTCGCCATCTACGTGGCGACGCTCTCGCCGACGACGGCCTTCTGGGATACCTCGGAATACATGGCGGCGGCCAAGGTGCTGGGAATCCCCCATCCGCCGGGGAACCCGCTCTTCACCGTGCTGGCCCACACCTGGGCCCTCGTCCCCTGGGCGGCGGACTACGCCGTCCGGTTGAATCTCTTCGCCGCGGCGACCAGCGCCCTCTCCGCCGGTCTCTGGTTCCTGGTGGCGGAACGGTGGATGCGGGCAATCGTTCCCGTGCGCTGGGCTCGCCTCGCGGCGGCCTTCGCCGGAGTCCTCGTTGCGGGGACGGCGTGGACGGTCTGGAACCAGTCGGTGGTGAACGAGAAGGTCTACACCATCTCGATGCTCTCGGTCGCCCTCGTGGTCTGGCTGGTGGTGCACTGGGGTGACGCCGAAGCGGGCCCCGCCCGCGACCGGTGGCTCATCCTCATCGGCTACGTCCTGGCCCTCACCTCGACCAACCATCTGATGGGGGTCCTCGGCGGGCCGGCGGTCGCGGTCTACGTCCTCTGGACCGAACCCCGCGTCATCTTCAAGCCGTGGGCGCCGCTCCTCGGCTGGTTCCTGCTCCTCGCGGTCTCCAATCACCTTCCCGATCTCTTGGCCCCCGGTGCCGATCCGACCAACCTGCTGGTGACCGTCGTGACCGCCGGATTCATCGCCTACGCGCTCTGGCGGAGCCCCCGCGATCAACTGGTCTACCTCGCCATCGGGGCCGTGCTCATCGGGATCTCGCTCAACTACATCTATCTCCCGATCCGTGCGGGACAGTATCCGCCGATCAACGAAGGGGAGCCGATCAACCTGCAAGCCCTGAACGACGTGCTGAACCGGGTGCAGTACGGCAAACCGTCGCTGATGGACCGCCAGGCCCCGTTCTTCTATCAGATGGGAACCTTCTTCCAGTACTTCAGCTGGCAGTGGGCCCGCAACTGGGGCGCCTTCAAGGCCGCCGCCACCGCCCTCTTCACCTTCCTCGGCCTGGTCGGGCTCCTCGGGCTCTGGCAGAAGGACCGGCGCGCCGCCTACGCGGCGATCGCCCTGCTCGGCACCCTGAGCCTGGCCCTCGTCTTCTACATGAACTTCAAGTACGGCTTCTCCATCGCGCCCCAACTCGGGAACAGCGTCCCCCGTGAAGTGCGCGAGCGCGACTACTTCTTCATGGGCGCCTTCACCGTGTGGGGCGTCTGCGTCGGGCTCGGCATCGGCGTCGTGATGCGATGGATCGCCGACTTCACCTCCCGGGCCGGCACCGAGCCGGCGCGCTGGGCCTTCGCGAGCCCGGTGCTCCTGCTGGCGCTGATCCCCACTCTCGGCAACCACGCCACCGCAAGCCGGGCTCACGAGACGATGGCGCGCGACATCGCGGTCGATATGCTGGAGTCGGTGGCGCCCTACGGGATCCTCATTACCGCCGGCGACAACGACACCTTCCCGCTCTGGTTCGCGCAGGAGGTCCTCGGCGTGCGTCAGGACGTCACCCTCGCCAACCTCTCGCTCCTGAACACCGACTGGCACCTCCGGCAACTGCGCCGCCGCCAAGCGCCGGACTTCGACGCGACCCACGCACTCCCCTACTGGAAGCAGCGGATCCAGGCGGGGGATGTCCCCGGACAACGCCCCGGGCAGTTGGTCAAGCCGACTTCCCCGGTCTTCTCGCTGACCGAAGGACAACTCGACAGCCTGAGCGATCTGACTCCGGTTCAGAAAAACCTGCCGCTCAAGTTCGATTCGCTCCAGCTCACGGTCAACGGGACCTTCATCGCCCAGGGGAACGGCTACTATCTCGAGAAGAGCGACCTCGCGACCCTCTTTCTGATCCGCGACAACCTGGGGAAGCGACCGATCTACTTCAGCTGGACCGACGCGACCTACCCCGACCGCACCTTCGGCCTGACCCCCTACCTCGTGACCGAGGGATTGGTGCGGCGGCTCTCCCCGAC
>JBIOIC010000191.1:0-4165 GCA_044449625.1 Gemmatimonadales bacterium
ATCCGGGACAATGTGGATGCACATCTCCACAATTGGTGGAGAACCTCGTTACATCGATGTGGAAGCACGGCTTAGCTATCCACATCTATTCACTTAGAAGTGACGTAAGCCGAATAAAGACAGGCACTTGCGAGCTTTTCAAGGGTCCGTATCTTGGGGTCGTCGTCAGGCAGGAACGGTCCGGGACCTCCGGTCGTGGATGCTGCCTCCTGGCGAGTTCGGGCGGGATATCAGGGGAGATCGCCGACGCACCAAGGGCTCAGGCGATCGTCGATCCTGGTGGCACACCGACCCGGGCAGACGGAGCCAGTCGCGCGCTCCGGCCACCCCGATCCGGCGCCTCGGGGTGCAGTGCGAAGGGGTGGTCCGCGACCCGCTCCGACTCGCAGCGCCCACAGTGACGAACCAGGTGGGACAGATCATCCGGCCTGGGGATGGAAGCCGAGGCCCTTGCAGGCCCTCCCGAGCGGCGGAACAGCCAACCGGTGGCGGCGGGGAGAAGAACGGCGGGGCAACCCCCGACCTCGGGTAGTCGCTGCGCGGGACGGCCGCTTGGTGAAGAACCAGGCGGCCGTCCCCTTTTTGTATCCCTCATCCTCAACCCTCACCCCAAGTCCCTCTCCGGAACGCCTCACCCCCCGGCCCCCTCTCCATAAAATGGAGAGGGGGAGCAGATCTCGACGGGCGTTCCCCCTCACCGTTGTACGGAGAGGGGGCTAGGGGGTTATATGTCCCCAATCGCTCATCCCCCGGTACGCCCGCCGCCGGTCCAGCTGCCAGATCCCCTTGGCGCTCACCAAGTCATCCCCATTGAAGTTCGACGCGTCGGCCAGCGCGTCGGCGAAGCTCGCGGTCTTGGCGCTCGCGTTATCGGCGTAGTGGACGATCTCCGCTTCGAGCATCGTGGGAACGACCGGCGCGCCGAACTCGAGCCGTCCGTGGTGCGAGAGCACGAGGTGCATCAGGATGTCGAGCTCCTGTTCGGTACACGGCATCGGCGCAGCCCCGCGCACTCGGCGGTCCACCATCAGCGCGCCGAGCACCACGTGCCCGTAGAGCGCGTTCTTGTCGGTCGCAACAAAGAGGCCATCCCAGCGGTACGCCTCGAGTTTCCCGATGTCATGCAGCAGGACCCCCGCGGTCACCAGATCGACATCGGCGTGGGCCACCTTGGCGATGTGCCGGCCGATGCTCGCGACCTCGACTGTGTGCTTCACCAGCCCGCCGAGCTCCGCGTGATGCCCGATGGTACTCGCGGGGCATTGGCCGTAGCACTTGCGAAACTCCGGATCATCGTAGAAGAGCGAGAGCACCGCGCGGAGCCGCGGCCCCGCGATCTCCCCCCGCCACTTGTCGATGGTCTCCCAGTAGCGCGACACGTCCCCGGCCGAAGGCAGAAGCTGCTCCCAGTCGATGGTGCCGCGGGGGAGCACGCGGAGCGAGGTCACCTGCAGTTGCCGCTTGTCCTTGTAGGCGCCGAGTTCGCCGATGACCTGCACCACGTCGCCCCGCTTCACCCCCTGGACGAGGTGCTGCTCCTGTTCCCAGAAGGGTGCGCTCTCGACGGTGCCCGAAGCGTTGCCCAGGGTCAGGGTGGTCATCGTCTTGTCGCCTTGGTAGGTACGCTGATCCACCTCGTGGACCAGGAGCGGATCCTGGATCCGCTCGCCGAGGCCGAGGCGCTTCAAGTCGGGGAAAGCCATCGAAAATCCGCCGGTGTGGGGAAGTGGAAAGCTAAGTGGCAAAGCGACGCCACCGCGATGTGGGCCTGTTGGAGCCGGGGTCTCCGCCGGGCCGTTGCGCTCCCGTGACGCCCCCGTTGCCGCCGAGTGTAGGGAGCGGGGGAGCTTTCCGGGCATGCGGATCTCCCTCGTCACCGACACCTATCTCCCCGAAGTCAACGGGGTCACCACCGTCCTCGCGACGATGCGCGACGGACTCCGCCGCCGGGGCCACGCGGTGCAGGTAGTGGCGCCGGCCTACGACGTTCTCGGCCCTGACGAGGAGGATGTCGCGCGGCGTCCTTCCATCCCCTTTCCCCCCTACCCGGCGATCCGGCTCTCCCTGCCGTGGGGTGACGATGTGGCCGGTGCGCTCGACCGGTTCCGGCCCGACCTGATCCACGTGGTGACCGAAGGCCCGATCGGAGGACTGGGCCGGCGGCATGCACTGCGGGTGCGGATACCCTTGGTGACCTCCTTCCACACTGATTTCCCTCGCTACGCCGGCCGCTACCTCGGCCGCTGGGCCGTCGGACCGACCCGCGAGTACCTGCGTGCATTTCACCGCCCCGCGTTCGTCACCCAGACACCGAGCAGCATCACCCGGGACGAACTTCGAAGCTTCGGCATCCCGCACGCGGTGGTCTGGGGTCGGGGTGTGGACACCGCCCTGTTCACTCCGGAGCGGCGTCAGGTCTCCGGTCTCGATGGCCCGGTCCGCGTCCTTCACGTCGGGCGGCTCGCCAAGGAGAAGGACACGGCGACGCTCATCGGTGCCTTCCGCGCGGCGCGCGCCGAGCTGGGTGACGCTGCCCGGTTCTGCGTGGCGGGTGACGGCCCGGAAGGGAGCGCGGTGCGGGAGGCCTTGCCTTGGGCCGAGCACCTGGGTTTTGTGGACCGGTTGACGCTCGCCCGGCTCTACGCCGACGCCGATCTCTTCGTCTTCCCCTCGCCGACGGAGACCTGCGGCCTGGTGGCGCTCGAAGCGATGGCGGCCGGCATCCCGGTGGTCGCCGCGGCGGCAGGTGGGATCCTCGACAACGTGCGCGATGGGATCAACGGATTCGCGGTGACGGCGGGGGATTCCGCCGCCTTCGCCTGTGCGATCGCGGAGCTGGTCCGGAACCGTCCCCGGCGCGGGGCGATGGCGGCGGCGGCGCGGGCCTTCGCGCTGGCCCGCGGCTGGGAGCAGGAACTCGACGCGCTCGAACCGATGTATCAGGCGGCGGTGCCCGTCTGAACGGCAGCCATCACCTGTATCGGAGCTGGTCCCCATGTCGTTTCGCGTCCTGTTCGTGACCGAGGATGCCCCCCGGTTCTCCTCCCTCGCCGGCGCGCTTCGCGCCGCGGGGTGCGAGATACGGATCGTCGCGCCCGATCCGGCCCGGGCCGACACCGAAGCGGATCTTGTCATGATCGATCCGGCGCTCTCTCCCGGTCCGCTGGATGTGGCGGAGCGCCGCCACATTGCGACGATGCTCCGGCACACCGGCGGCAACAAACGCCAGGCGGCGCAGCTCCTCGGCATTGCCCGATCAACCCTGCTCGCGAAGGTCCGCAAATATGGTCTCGACGGCGCGGGAGACCGTACCGGGGAACCGACCGGGGGGGTCGCGGTGTAGGTTGCTCTGCAGAGACCCTCCGACCGGAGTTTCCGTGGTTCCTCGTTTCCCGCTCCTCCTGACCCTGCTCCTGATCGGAAGCGTTGCATCCGTGCGGGCCGCTCAGGTGCCGGCCCCGATCGGTTCCGGCACCCTTCTCCGCGGGAAGCTCAGCTTCGACGGGCACGCCACGCTGGGCGACTTTACCGGGGTCACCACCACCGTGCGGGGGGAGGTGACCGCGGCGGCGGAACTGGCCGGCGTACGGGGTTGGGTGGAGGCGCCGGTTAATTCCCTCAAGACCGGCAACGGCACGCGGGATCACGATCTCAACTCCTCGATGGAATCGGGCACCTTCCCCGTAATCCGGTTTGATCTCACGGAGGTCGCTCCGGGAACGACCCGCGGCGATACCGTGGCCCTGACGCTGCGCGGTACGCTCAAGATCCACGGGATCGAACGCGCGGTGGATCTTCCCGGTACCGCGGTTTTCAGCGCCGGCCAGGTCGAGGTCCGGACCGATTTTCCGCTCAACTTGCACGACTATCAGATCAAGGGCCTTTCGAAGTTCTTCGGCACACTCAAGATGCATCCGGATATCGTGGTGCATGTCGATGTGATCTTCTCCCCGGGCGGATAGTCATGGGTCGTGGTCTTTTCATCTTCTTCTCCTCCCGCCCCCCGTCTCCTTTCTCCTTTCTCCCGTCTCTTTCCCGTCTCCCGTCTCCCGCCTCTTTTCTCCCGTCTCCAGATCACGGCACCGTGACCCGCACCCGCCCGAACCTGGAGATGACGAGACTCCCGCTCGCGCGCCCCTTGGTCAGGGTCAACGTGGTATTCGAG
>JBIOIC010000192.1:0-4157 GCA_044449625.1 Gemmatimonadales bacterium
AGCCGGTGCTTCCTCACCCGGTACCGTCAGGCCCCTCGAAAAGGGCTGTTCGTCCCGGGCAACAGTGGTTTACACCCCGAAAGGCGTCCTCCCACACGCGGCGTCGCTGCGTCAGCCTTTCGGCCATTGCGCAATATTCCCCACTGCTGCCTCCCGTAGGAGTCTGGGCCGTGTCTCAGTCCCAATGTGGCTGATCATCCTCTCAGACCAGCTACCCGTCGTCGCCTTGGTGAGCCATTACCTCACCAACTAGCTGATAGGCCGCGAGGCACTCAATCGGCGCATTGCTGCTTTCACCGCATGGGGATGCCCCCACGCGGCGATACGCGGTATTACCCGGCCGTTGGGCCGGCTATCCCCCGCCGATTGGCATGTTCCTCACGTGTTACGCACCCGTCTGCCACTGAACCCTTGCGGGTTCCGTGCGACTTGCATGTGTTAGGCACGCCGCCAGCGTTCGTCCTGAGCCAGGATCAAACTCTCCAATGGAAAGAAGATCAGCTCATTCACGAACGACTGGTCCAACTTGTCGTCCGAATCAATCAGAGTATTGAACCCATCCCCGACTGGCCTCTGTGACCGATCGGATCATAGGGTCCGCACCCCATCACCCAAAACGCATCCGTCAGTTTTCAAAGAGCTTGGTGTTGCTCGAACCGGCAAGATTCACCGGGAGCCCCCAATCATAAACGGGGACTCGAGCAGGGTCAAGGGTGGCTAACAACTTGCCCCGCCACTCGATACCCCGCACCAGCCGAAGGCCGTTCTCGGGGGACCGCAATGCTAATCGGCATTTATTCGGCACGCAAGGCCGCCGGCCCTCCCAGCTCCCCGGCTCGCTCCAATCCACGCCGAAAGAGCACCGGACCGACGGTCTCGTTCACCGCGATCACTCCGACGATCACCACCTGCATTGCCTGTCCCAGCCCCGGCAGCCGCTCGGCCAGCACGGTCGCGAGCCCCAGGGCCACCCCCGCCTGGCTGATCAGCCCCATCCAGACATTGTCCGCGACCGCCGGCGGAGCCCCCGCCAACCGGGCGCCGGTCCGCGCCCCGTACCGCACGGCGACGCCGCGCAGCAGCGCCACGCCGAGCACCACCGGCCAGAGGCCGAGGAACTCCTGGATGTGGAGCTCCGCGCCGGCCAGCGCGAAGAAGACGACGAAGACCGGCCAAGAGATGTGCTGCAGCGTCTGCACCAGCGGCTCCGCCCGGACCGGAGCGACGTTCTCCACGATGAAGCCCGCTACCAGGAGACTCAACAACAACTCGAAATGGAGTGCCGCGGCCGCCGCGGCCGTGGCGAAGACCGCGACGATGACGAAGAGCACCAGTTCGAGCTTGACGAAGCGGAGGTAGAGCGAGATCAGCCCCCCAGCGATCACGCCCGCGAGCACCGAGCCGCCCAGCTCCCGCAGCAGGCTTTCCAGGACCGCCCACGCCGTCACTGTTCCCGCGCCAAGGGAGGAACGCATCAGGGCAAAACAGACGCTGAAGAGGAGGACCACCACGACATCCGCCACCAGCACGACGCCGAGGATGGTCCGCGCGAGGGGCCCGCGGGCGCCGGTCTCAGCCAGCATCGCGAGGGTGACCATCGGCGAATTGACGGCGAGGATCGTTGCAAAGGTGAGGGCCACCAGCACCAGCGACATCCCCGTGAGCCCGTGGAGGAAGGGTACGAAGGCACGTCCCGCCAGGGTCCCGGCGGTGAGCACCACGATGGCGAGCAACGCCTGCCCTCCCAGCGCCGCAAGGATGATCCGCCAGCGCGCGCGGATCTCGGGGATTTTAAGCTCGACCCCGGCCAGGAGGCCGATGACGCCGATGGCGAGCTGCTTCACCATCCCGATGTCGGTCAGCACCGCCGGCGGGACGATGCCGAGGAGCGAGGGGCCGAGCGCGACCCCCGCGACGAGGTATCCCACGATCCGGGGGAGCCCGACCTCGTGGAAGAAAGCCCCGCAGGTATCGGCGACGAGAAGGAGGAGGCCGAAGAGAAAGAGCGACCGCGGCGCGATCACACCCGCGGTCGGCACCCGGAGCGGCTCGAGCAACAGCGCACCCCCGAGCAGAAGCGCCAACACCACGAGACGGCGAATCATCCGGGCTCCCCGTCCGTCCGGTTGGCCGGAGGGATCGGATCAAGCGCACGGACGCTCTCGGCGGCACTGATCCAGTCGAAGAGGAGGATCGAGAGGATGGTGGCGGTCAGGACCAGATCGGGAATTGGCGCTCCTTCGACCTGGGTGTAGTTGATGGCGAGCGCCACCCCGATGGCCCCCTGCGCCAGCAGGGCGCGTCCCATTCGGGGGGCGCGGAGGGCGGGATCTCGATGGGCGGTCCCCGCCGCGCGCCCCCCCACCAGACGGGCGAAGAGGCGGACCCCGACGAAGCCGATCGCGAGCCAGAGGAGGGTCGAGTCGCCGGGATGCCACGCGGCACCGGCAAAGATGAGCAGGGCGAGATAGACGGGACGCTCGGTGGCGGCGAGGAGATTGGAGGCCCGCTCGTGGGTGCTGCCGCTGTTCGCGAGGACCACGCCGAGAATCAGGTTGGTGTAGATCGGGGAAAGGTTGAGGTAATACGCGACTCCGCTCGCGACGACGATGGCGCCGGCGAGGGAGACGAAAAGCCGGCTGTCATCGGTGCCCGGGTCGCCCGCATCATCCCGGGGGCCGAGGAAGAGATGAAAGAGCACGCCGCTCGCGAGCCCGACCCCGAGGTTGATGACCGCCCACTCCGTCGCGGTCGGCGGCCGCACTCCGGGCTGCACGGTGCCAAGGTGGAGGACGCCGAGCACCAGGCCGAAGGCTGCGACGCCAACGAGGGCGTCAATCCGGGCGGTGAAGCGAAGGACCGGCAGAAAGGGATGCTTCTCGAAGCCGCGGCGAGCCAGCGCGTCCACCGCGGCGGGGGCGCCCACGGTCGCAACGGCCGCCAGCGCGATGGCGGGAAGCATGGCATCGGAGAACTCCATCCCTGCCCCGTAGTGCAGCGCCACCAGCAGCGCCCCCAACGCGGTGCCGAAGGTCGTGACCGCTTCGGTGAAGGCGATGCCGACCCAGGCCGGCTCCAGCCGGGCGAGTTCGGAGAAGCGGAACTTGGTCCCCAGCAGCATCCCCATCCATCCGAGGGCGAGGCTGACCAAGGGAGTCAGGTCGCGGATCGCATCGGCGGAGAGCACACCGCTCCGGCCGAGGAAAAGGCCGAGGAGGACGTACTCAGCGCCGCCGACGTACCCGAAGCGGTCGCGCAGACGGTCATAGAGCAGGTACGCGAGGACGTACCCGCCTGCGAGGACCGCCAGCGCGGCGAGGGTCGCGGTCAGCGGCGCACCTTCAACGCTCGTGGCGAGCGAGTGAGATAGGGCGTTGCTACCGTGTGATCAGCTGGTGGGGGGACTGAACTGCCCGTGCTGCTGGTCGACCCAGCTTCGGTGATAGGCCGGATCTTCGAACGCCGTCGCCGCCTTGGCGATCTTGAGCGGCCGGAACGAATCCATCATCACCGCCAGTTCGTTGGTGGCCTTGGCGCCGATCGACGCCTCGGCCCGTCCCGGATGCGGGCCGTGCGGCAGGCCGTCGGGGTGATGAGTGATGGAACCGTACTCGATTCCCTTGCGGCTCATGAACTCGCTGGAGGCGTAGAAGAGCACTTCGTCGGAATCGACGTTGCTGTGGTTGTAGGGGGCGGGCAACGCGTTCGGGTCAAAGTCGAAGGGACGGGGGCAGAAGGAGCAGATGACGAAGCCGTCCCCCTGGAAGGTCTGATGTACCGGGGGCGGCTGATGGATCCGGCCCACGATCGGCTCGAAGTCGTGGATGCTGAAAGCCCAAGGATAGAAGCAGCCGTCCCAGCCGACCACGTCGAGGGGATGGTGGTCGAGAATGAGCTCGTTGATGGCGTCGTACTGCTTCACCAGAATCTTGAAGTCGCCCATCTCGTCGTGGGTCTTCAGTTCCAGCGGCCGCCGGATGTCACGTTCGGAATACGGAGCGCCCTCCAGCAACTGCCCGAACTCGTTGCGATAGCGCTTGGGGACGCGGACGTGCCCCCGGCTTTCGAAGACGACGAGCTTGACGGGGCCGGCCTTGAAGTCGAAGCGCCAGCGGTGAAGGATGTTCCGGTGGAGGACGATGTAGTCCCCGGAACGC
>JBIOIC010000193.1:0-4092 GCA_044449625.1 Gemmatimonadales bacterium
CCACGACCAGGGGGGGGAAGGAGGGGGGCCGCGAAAAAGGGCCCCGACCACCTCGGAGCCCCCATTTTCACTTCTCACTTTTCCCTTTTCCTACGACTCCGTGCCCACCTCGATATAGCGGTACTCCGGCTCCTCCACCCCGGCAAAGAGGCACCCGCCCGCGCTGGCCGCGAACCACCCGGCAAGCAGCGGGCGGGGCATATCGAGCGCCTCAAGCGCGGGGCGGAGCCAGCGCCGGATGTGACGGATCTCGGGTGCCCGGCGCGACAGCAGCGAGAGCAGGGCGCCGGCGCCGGAAGTGGCGCGGAGAAAGTGGGCCAAGGCGTGCGCCTTTTCCACGAATTCGATCGCCCGGACACCCGGTTCGTCGAGGATGACCGACCCCTCGAAGACATCCATCAGCGGGGCATCCATTCGGGGGCCGAGATAGATGTACTGCCGATTGTTGTCCGTGCCCCTCCGCTCGATGACCGCCGCCGCGGTGTCGACCGTGAGGCGAGCCGCGTGGAGGCAGTCCTCATCAGGCAGGACCCCCACGGCACCGGTCCACTCCAGGGCCGGCAACGCCATCTCCATCGGGCACCCGACCGCATCGTCGTAGGCCAGGAGCCTCGGCGCTTCCCCCGCTCGGAGCAGGAAATGACTGAACGCCTCCGCCCGATCGGGGAAGGTCCGCAGCGTGAGAGTGGATGGGATGCTCATGCTCAAAACCTACTCACCGCGCCGGAAATTCGCGAATCACCGGGTTTCAATCCTCATCCTGGTGCGCGGCCTCAGGCACCTTGGCATCCGGGCCGGGAAGCTTCGAGGGATCGAGCGCGGGAAGAGCGGCTTGACGGAGGAGGTTGTTGAGGGCCGCGACCCGCGCCGTCCTGGTGTCGGCCCAGCGCCGCAGCAGGCCGTCCAGCTCGCGCTCGATCTTTGCCGCGGCCGCCACGGCCTGGGTGGTCGGGGTCGCATCGGCCCCCTCCACGATGCCGTAGACCCCCGCCAAGTCCCCGATGACCGGCTCCAGCGCATCGTGCCCGGTCAACAGTGCGGCGAGCGCGGTATCGAGCGCCGCAAGAGCCTCGGCGGTCCCCGCCGAGGCGTGCGACGTTCGTTCGGCCACCTGGGACCGCAGCGAGCGGACCTCCGCGACGGCCTGATGGGCCCGATCGATCGCCTGATAGATCCGCATGGCCATCCCGAACTGCGCCGCGAGGCCGAGGGCGGGGGTTGGCACGCGTGGATCCATCCGCACCGTCAGCGGCTGGTCGTAGCGATGACCCTCCACGGTGAGGCGGACGGTATACCGGCCCGGCAGCACCACCGGTCCACGGGGAAAACGAGGCGTGTCGCGATAGATCGCCGCGATCGGGTATTCCGGTCCCAGTGCCGCCGGCGCGGGATAGTGGAGATCCCAGACGAATCGGTGCATTCCGGCGGCGCTGGAAAGGAGCTGAGGCGGACGCAGCCAATAGGTCGGCACGGCGAGGGCCACCGTGTCGACCGGTTCAGGCGCGTCGGTGCTGGCGTAGTGACGGACCGTCCGGCCGTGGGTATCGAGGATCTCGAGGGTCACCCCAGCGGACGCCGGCGTCTTGAGCCAGTAGTCGAGGATGGCGCCATCGGGCGGGTTCTTGCCCGCCGGTTCTTCCGGAGGGAGCGGCGTATCGGTGTTCTGATTCCAGCGCCACCGCCAGGCGGGCGCCGGACGGACCAGATACGCCGGCGCATCCGCCAGGGCAGCGGCCTGCCGGAGCGGCGTCACGTCGTCGAGGATCCAAAAGCCGCGCCCGTGCGTCGCGATGGCCAGATCATTCTCGTGGACCACCAGATCCCGCACCGACGTCGCCGGCAGGTTCAGCCGCAATGACTCCCAGTGATCGCCGTCGTCGAACGAGACATACACTCCCTTTTCGGTCCCGGCATAGAGAAGCCCCGGCTTTTCCGGATCGGCTCGCACCACGTCCACCGGCTCGTCCGCCGGGATTCCGGTCACGATCTTCGTCCAACTCTTCCCGCCATCGTGGGTGCGGAAGATGTACGGCGCCAGGTTATCGACCCGCAGCCGCGATACCGAGGCATAGGCTGAGCGCGTATCGAAATGCGAAGCGTCGAGCTGGGTGACCTTGCTCCAGGGGGTGAGTTCCCGCGGCGTGACATCGCGCCAATGCCGGCCGCCATCGGTGGTCACCTGGATCAGCCCGTCGTCGGTCCCGGCCCAGACCACCCCGGTATCCCGCGGCGAAGGCGCGATCGCATAGATCTCTCCGCGATGCACACCCTTCGCGTCGTTTTGATAGATGCCGAGACTGGCGGGGATGCCGGGATCGGCCCGGGTGAGGTCGGGACTGATCTGCCGCCAGCTCTGCCCGCCGTCACGGGTGGTCCAGAGGACCTCCAGACCGAAGAAGAGCAGGTGGGGATCGGCCTCTGAAAAGACCAGCGGAGCCGTCCGGTCGAAGCGATGGGTGCCATTGCGCACCGGAACCGGACCGACCTCCTGGACTTGGCCGGTGCGTTCATCGTATCGCGTCACCTTCCCGCCATAAATGATGCCCGGATGCAGCGGATCGGGCGCGGCGTAGCCGTACTCCTCCAGTCCCACCGGGTGCCACTCCCGGAAGGAGATCTCGCCATCATCGCTCCGGCTGGCGACACCGGCGGAGCCGCTCTCCTGTTGTCCGCCGTAGACCCAGTAGGGGAAGCGATTGTCGGCCGCGACATGGAACATCTGCGCCGTGGGCTGGTTGTACCACGAACTCCAGGTGCGGCCGCCGTTCACGCTGATGGTCGCGCCCTGATCCACGCCGAGCAGGATGATCCGCGGGTCGGTGGGGTCGAGCCAGATGGTGTGATAGTCATCGCCGCCGGGGGCGCCCTTCATCGCGGTAAAGTGAGCCCCCGCATCCGCCGATCGGTACATCGAAGTATTGGCGACGTACACGACATCCTGGTCCCGCGGGTCCACCCGTACCCCGGCAAAGTCATCACCGCGGCCGAAGATCCGTTCCTCGTTGTTGACCCGGGTCCAGTTCTCTCCCGCGTCATCGGAGCGGAAGAGGCCGCCGACCTTGGTGTCGACCAGGGCGTACATCCGCCGTCCATTGCTCGGCGCCACTCCGATCCCGATTCGGCCGAGTCCTTGGGCGACGGTGGGCAACCCGGCGCCGATCTTTCGCCACGTGGTTCCGCCATCGGTGGATTTGAAGAGTCCGCTGCCGGGCCCCTCATATCCGTTCCCGTATTCCCAAGGTCCCTGGCGCCCGGCCCACAGCACGGCGTAGACGATCGCCGGATCGGCCGGATCGAAGGCGAGGTCGACGGCGCCGGTGTTCTCGTCCTTGTAGAGCACCCGTTCCCAGGTGACGCCGCCATCGACCGAGCGATAGACGCCCCGTTGCGTGCTGGGGCCGTAGGGGTGGCCGAGGGCGGCGACGAACAACCGGTTCGGGTCCTTCGGATCCACGATGATCGAAGCGATCTGCTGGGCATCGTCGAGGCCCAGGTGCCGCCAGGTACGGCCGGCGTCGGCCGACTTGTACACGCCGTCGCCGACTGAGAGGTCGGGGCGCTGCAGCCCTTCGCCGCTCCCGACGTAGATCACGGAAGGATCAGAGGACGCCACAGCCAGCGCTCCGATCGAACCGGTCGGCTGGTCGTCGAAGATGGGATTCCACGTCCGGCCGTAGTCATCGGTCTTCCAGACGCCCCCGTTATTCTGGGACATGTAGAAGGTGCCCGGCTGGGTCGGGACCCCCGCCACGGCAACCGAGCGGCCCCCGCGGAACGGCCCGATCGAGCGCCATTGCATCTCGGCAAATCGGGTGGAACCGGGTCGCTGGGCGAGGAGCGTGCCGACAAGAAGCATCCCGCCGGGGAGGGCGCGAAGGAGTTGGCTGAGTGAAGTCACGGAGGGCTCAATTGAATCGGGATAGGGGCGCCAAGAGGGCCCGACAGGATACCCCCCCGGCTGGCGTCCGCCCGCACAATATTGACAAAACCCCCGGCGCGCCAGAGCTTATCCGGATGCCAGTCGCGGTACCTTCCCAGATTTCGTAAGGTGTCACCCGCCGTTCGGTCCACCCGGGCCGGACGGCTTTTTCC